>NZ_PQLN01000007.1:0-75246 GCF_002919855.1 Aeromonas sp. ASNIH8
GGGCATTCGGGTTGAAGGGGGCGGGAGGCAGGGGCTACCATGACCCTTTTGTTGCGAGGAGGCTCCATGGCACTGACAAGGTTGCTGTCCCCCCTGACCAGTCTGGTGATCTTCATTCTGGGTCACGGTCTGTTCAATACCCTGCTGACGGTGCGTCTCTCCGCCGAGCAGGTGTCCGCCCAGGCCATCGGTCTGGTGTCGGCTGCCTATTTCGGCGGCCTGGTGCTGGGGACCTTCATCAATGCCCGCCTCATCATCCGGGTGGGGCATATCCGGGCCTATGCGGCTTATGCCTCCCTGCTCTGTTTTCTGTTTCTGCTGCACGGCATGGTGGTGGAGCCTGTCACCTGGGCGGCGCTGCGGCTGATCGGGGGGTTTGCCACCGGCGGCCTGTTCGTGGTGCTGGAGTCCTGGATGCTGGTCTCAAGCACCCCGGCGAACCGGGGGCGGTTGATGTCCCTCTACATGATCCTGCTGTACGGTTCACTTGCCCTGGGCCAGCTGCTGCTCAAGCAGGTGGACCCCATGGTGCTGACGCCGTTCGCCCTGTGCGCCATGGCGGCGACTCTCTCCGTGGTGCCTCTGGCTCTCTCCCGAGTGGCGACGCCGGCCATGGTGGCACCCCAGCCGGTGGGAATGCTGGAGCTGGTGCGCCTCACTCCGGCGGGGATGGGCAGCAGCTTTACCTCGGGCCTCATCCTCGGGGCCATCTATGGGCTGTTGCCGCTCTATTTCACCGACAGCGGTGCCTCCCTCTCCCAGGTGGCGGACATGATGGCGCTGGTGATCCTGGGGGGGATGTGTCTGCAATATCCTATCGGACGTGCATCTGATCGTTACGACAGACGGTTGGTGATCCTGCTGCTCTGCGCCCTGCTGACCCTGATCGCGTTGTGGATGGTGCTGCTGCCGGAGCCCTGGCGTGAGCCAGTCGAGGGGACTCTTGTCTTCCTGCTGGGGGGCATGGCGTTCTCCATCTATCCCTTGAGCCTCAGCCATGCCTGCGATGAACTGCGCCCGGATCAGGTGCTGGGGGCAAACCAGGGGTTGCTGCTTGCCTACAGCCTGGGGGCCATGACGGGTCCGCTGCTGGCCCCCTTTACCATGGCGACGTTCGGACCACAGGGGCTGTTCGTCTACTTTGCCCTGTGCGGTCTGCTGCTGTCGGCCTATCTCGGCTGGCGCAGGCGTAAGCGAGCCCCCATTCCGCTGACGGAGCATCAGGTCTTCATGCCGGTGCCCCCCAACACCCCCATGACGGCGGAGCTGGAGCCAAGAACGGATCTGGAAGGGGAGGCAGTGCCGGCGAGCTATGCCGCGCCTGACGCAGAAGAGAGAGCGGTGAGTGAAGAGGGGCAGGAGAGGGACGCGCCGCAGGGGCGCTGAAGGCTGGCGACCCAATGACAGGGATAAAAAAACCGACTCCAGGGAGTCGGTTTTTTGTTGGGTGACGGTTATCAGGCGGTCACGGCATCGGCCTGGGTAGCTTGTGCTTCCGGCGCCGGGTTGCGAATGAGGTAATCAAATGCACCCAGGGCGGCGGTGGCACCTGCCCCCATGGAGATGATGATCTGCTTGAACGGTACCGTGGTGGCATCCCCTGCGGCATAGACGCCGGACAGGGAGGTGGCACCCTTGGTGTCGATCTCGATTTCGCCAAAGCGGGTCAGGGCCACTTCGCTCCCCTTGAGGAACTCGGTGTTCGGCACCAGACCGATCTGGACGAAAATGCCGGCCACCGCCAGATGCTTGATCTCGCCGGTAGTGCGATCTTCGTAGTCCATGCCCACCACCTTGCTGCCGTCGCCGATCACTTCGGTGGTGCGGGCGCTCATGATGATGTCGATATTGCCCATGGAACGGGCCTTCTTCTGCAGCACGTCGTCGGCACGCAGGGTATCGGCGAACTCCACCACGGTGACGTGCTCGACGATGCCGGCCAGATCGATGGCCGCCTCGATGCCGGAGTTGCCGCCACCGATCACCGCCACGCGCTTGCCCTTGAAGAAGGGGCCGTCACAGTGGGGGCAGTAGGCCACACCCTTGGTACGGTACTCGAGTTCACCCGGCACGTTCAGGTCGCGCCAGCGGGCACCGGTTGCCAGGATCACGGCGCGGCTCTTCAAGGTGGCACCGGAGGCGAGGTCCACGTTGACGTAACCATCCTTGCTGATGGCGGCGGCACGCTGCTCGGTGATCACTTCCACGCCGTACTGCTTGACGTGCTGCTCCAGGCTGGCGGCCAGCTTGGGGCCCTCGGTGTAGGGCACGGAGATGAAGTTCTCGATGCCGACGGTGTCCATCACCTGGCCACCGAAACGTTCGGCGACAATGGCGGTGCGAATGCCTTTGCGGGCGGCATAGATGGCCGCGGCGGCACCGGCCGGGCCACCGCCCACCACCAGCACGTCATAAGGCGCTTTTTCGCTCAGCTCTTGCGCCTTGCGCTCGGCAGCGCCGGTGTCGAGTTTGGCAACGATCTCTTCCAGCGAAATGCGGCCCTGGCTGAACGGCTGACCGTTCAGGTAGACGTTCGGGACCGCCATGATTTGACGCTCGTTCACCTCATCCTGGAACAGGGCACCATCGATCATGGTGTGGGTGATGCCGGGGTTCAGGGTGGACATCAGGTTCAGGGCCTGTACCACGTCCGGACAGTTGTGGCAGGAGAGGGAAATATAGGTCTCGAAGTGGAACTCGCCCTTGAGGTTCTTCACCTGCTCCAGCACGGCCGGATCGGCCTTGGAGGGGTGACCGCCGCTTTGCAGCAGGGCGAGCACCAGGGAGGTGAATTCATGACCCATGGGAATGCCGGCAAAGTGCACGCGCGGGGCCTGGCCCTGGGGCGCGATGCTCATGGAAGGCTTGCGGGCATTGGTGCCATCGGTCAGGGAAATTTTGGGGGACATCTCGGCGATCTCGCTGGCCAATGCCAGGAGCTCGGCGGATTTGTCGCTGTCATTGCCGGACACGCTGATCTCGATGGGATTGACGATGTACTGCAAGTAACCGTTGAGTTGTTGTTTGAGGTTGGTATCTAACATGGTCGAATTCCTTCTTGCTGAATGCGGGTCGGCACGATGACCGGATACAGAAAACAGAGGTCCACACAGCAGACCGGCGCATTTTCTGAGGGCCGTAAACAAGACCGGCCCTTGAACGGGCCGGTCTTCAGAGCGGGGAGGCTTAGATTTTGCCTACCAGATCCAGGGACGGGGCCAGGGTGGCGTCGCCTTCTTTCCACTTGGCCGGGCACACTTCACCCGGGTGGGAAGCAACGTACTGGGCAGCCTTGACCTTGCGCAGCAGTTCCAGTGCGTCACGGCCGATGCCGCCAGCGTTGATTTCAACGATCTGGATGACGCCTTGCGGGTCGATGACGAAGGTACCGCGGTCAGCCAGGCCAGCTTCTTCGATCATCACGCCGAAGTTGCGGGTGATGGTGCCGGTGGGGTCGCCGATCATCGGGTACTGGATCTTCTGGATGGTGTCAGAAGTGTCGTGCCAGGCCTTGTGGGTGAAGTGGGTGTCGGTGGAGACGGCGTAGATCTCGACGCCCAGCTTCTGGAATTCGGCGTAGTTGTCGGCCAGGTCGCCCAGCTCGGTCGGGCAGACGAAGGTGAAATCAGCCGGGTAGAAGAACACCACGGACCACTTGCCTTTCAGGTCAGCGTCAGACACCTGAACGAATTTGCCATTGTGGTAGGCGGTGGCGTTGAACGGCTTGATTTCAGTGTTGATGTAGGTAGACATGTATTTGCTCCTTGGTGATGTACATATGCCTGTCTGGTGTTGAAGAGTCGTGCCAGACGAGGCGCTTAACTTTCGATGGAGTCATCATAGTGACTTTTTCTAATCGGTCAAAGCCACAATTTTGAATCACATAAATCTATTTATTAGATAGACCATCACAACTGTACCTAACATGAATATCTCAGGCCTTCGGAGATAACTCATTGTCGAAGTTCAATTTCTGTCCTGCATGTCACATTTTCAAGGGCTGGGCCGGATTTGTTTTCATTGCGTGAGCAGAGAAGGGGGCAGACGAGGCGGCGCAGTAGAAAAAAGAGGGATAAAAAAATCCCGGCGCCGTCGCACAGACAGGGCCGGGTCATCAAACAAGGAATGGCGATAAATATGCTTTACAGCAAAGACTAACTACGGGGTGTGCAAACTTGCAGACATATGAAGAGAAGATGGCGGGTGCACAATCCTCATCTCCTCTTCGGCAACCATTGCATGGTGGGCATCATAGTGTGATGAATGTCACAACACAAGTTTTGTGGTGTAATTTTACAGTCAAATTGAAAGTGTTTCACTTAAATAGCCGTTAAATTAGGCTGAAAACGCTTTTATTGTAATTTTATTACAGAGCTTTAAGATCAAAAGTCGGTTGGGGGCTCCTGCTCCTCCATCAGCTCCAGCAGATTGATGGCCACGGCGATGAAGTCCGACTCGGTGACGATGCCAACCAGCTTGCGCCCCTTGAGTACCGGTAGACAGCCATATTTGTGGCGCTGCAGATACAGAGCCGCCTCCTTGATGCCGGCGTGGGGATCCACGCTCGCCACCTGACGAGTCATGATCTCGTCGAGCTGGACGCTGTCGGTGAACTCCGCCTCCCGCTCGGGGTTGATCAGCAGCAGCTTGGATTCGCGGGTGGCCAGGATGTCCGAGAGGGTGACCAGACCAAGCAGATGCTGGTGTTCGTCAACGATGGGAACGTGACGGATCCGCTCCTGCTGCATCAGCTCCATCGCCTGCTTGACGCTGTTTTCCGGACCCAGGGTAAAGGGGTGTTCAGTCATGATCTCGGAGAGGGTCATCATGGTGGGCCTCCTTGTGTGTCTGCTTCCACCCTAGCCCAGCCCCCGTCGCCAGAACATGATCGGGGTCAATACAAAACCTTAAAGGTTTTTTAACGGGCCCAGTCTCACAAAATGGCCCGCTATCCCTTGTCTTCCTTGGGTTTTTAGTCTTTTGGGTTGCCTTGGAAGAGGGGGATAACTAGACTAGCCGCCGATTCCCCCGAGGTGAAAGATGCAAGTATCCGATTTTCATTTTGATCTGCCAGACGAGCTGATTGCCCGCTATCCCATGGCGGAGCGTACCGCCAGCCGCCTGCTGCAGCTCGATGGTCAAACCGGCGCCCTGCGCCACGGTCATTTTGTCGATGTGCTTGACCAGCTCAACCCCGGCGATCTGCTGGTGTTCAACAATACCCGGGTCATTCCGGCCCGCATGTTTGGCCAGAAGGCCAGCGGCGGCAAGCTTGAGGTGCTGGTGGAGCGCATTCTGGACGAGCACAGCGTGCTGGCGCACGTCCGCTCGTCCAAGTCCCCCAAGCCAGGTACCCGTCTCCTTCTGGATGGCGGTGCCGACGGCGTGCCCGTCGAGGCCGAGATGCGTGCCCGCCACGACGCTCTGTTCGAGATCCACTTCCTGGACCCGCGCCCTGTGCTGACCATTCTGGATGCCATCGGCCACATGCCGCTGCCTCCCTATATCGACCGTCCCGACGAGGATGCCGACAAGGAGCGCTACCAGACCGTCTACAACCAGAAGCCGGGTGCCGTGGCGGCGCCGACCGCCGGTCTGCACTTCGACGAGCCGCTGCTCGAGCAGATCCGTGCCAAGGGCGTGGAGATGGCCTTCGTGACCCTGCACGTGGGGGCGGGCACCTTCCAGCCGGTGCGCGTCGACAAGATTGAAGATCACCACATGCACTCGGAATACGCCGAAGTGCCCCAGGAGGTGGTGGATGCCATCGCGGCGACCCGCGCCCGCGGCGGTCGGGTGGTTGCGGTGGGCACCACGTCGGTGCGATCCCTCGAGAGCGCAGCCAAGGCGACCCTGGCCCAGGGCAAGCCGCTGGCGCCCTTCTTCAATGACACCGACATCTTCATCTTCCCCGGTTACGAGTTCCAGGTGGTCGATGCCATGATCACCAACTTCCACCTGCCCGAATCCACCCTGATCATGCTGGTCAGCGCCTTTGCAGGCTACGACAACGTGATGGCCGCCTATCAGGCCGCCGTGGCGGGACAGTACCGTTTCTTCAGCTACGGGGACGCCATGTTCGTCACCCGTCGCCGGGTGCAGGGTTAAGCCTTGCCCTTCAGAAGTCGTTCAGGCTCTGCTTGTCAGTATGCCGGCCGGCTTCATATTACCGGGCCCCTCGGGCCCTTTGTTGTCAGACTGTTTCTCTGACTGAATAGAGGTAGCAATGAAATTTGAATTGAAAACCACCGATGGGCGTGCCCGTCGCGGTCAACTGGTGTTCGAGCGTGGCGTGGTCCAGACCCCGGCCTTCATGCCGGTCGGCACCTACGGCACCGTCAAGGGGATGACACCGGAAGAGGTGCGTGAGACTGGTGCCCAGATCCTGCTTGGCAACACCTTCCACCTCTGGTTGCGCCCGGGTCAGGAAGTGATGCGCGCCCACGGCGATCTGCACGACTTCATGAACTGGCAGGGGCCCATCCTGACCGACTCCGGTGGTTTCCAGGTGTTCAGTCTGGGGCACATCCGCAAGATCACCGAGAAGGGGGTGCACTTCCGTCATCCCATCAACGGCGAGAAGATCTTCCTCGACCCCGAGAAGTCCATGGAGATCCAGTACGATCTGGGTTCCGACATCGTGATGATCTTCGACGAGTGCACCCCGTACCCGGCCACTTACGAGGAAGCGCGCAAGTCCATGGAGATGTCCCTGCGCTGGGCCAAGCGCTCCCGTGACAAGTTCGATGCGCTGGGCAACAAGAACGCCCTGTTCGGCATCATCCAGGGTTCTGTCTACGAACCGCTGCGGGATGTGTCGCTGGACGGTCTCCTTGAGATCGGCTTCGACGGTTACGCGGTCGGCGGTCTCGCCGTGGGTGAGCCCAAAGAGGACATGCATCGCATCCTTGACCATGTCTGCCCGAAAATTCCGGCCGACAAGCCGCGCTACCTGATGGGGGTGGGCAAGCCGGAAGATCTGGTGGAAGGGGTGCGCCGCGGTATCGACATGTTCGACTGCGTGATGCCGACCCGCAATGCCCGCAACGGCCACCTGTTCACCACCGACGGGGTGGTCAAGATCCGCAACGCCAAGTATCGCGAGGACACCAGCACCCTGGATGCCGACTGCGATTGCTACACCTGCAAGAACTACACCCGCAGCTATCTGTACCATCTGGACAAGTGCAACGAGATCCTCGGTGCCCGTCTGAATACCATCCACAACCTGCGTTATTACCAGCGCGTGATGCAGGGTTTGCGGGACGCGATCGAGCAGGGTAAATTAGACGACTTTGTAACTGAGTTTTACCGTCGGCAAGGGAAGCCTGTGCCTCCACTGGCTGAAAATGACGTGAAATAACAACGACATATAAGTTAGTATTCAAATCTACATCAATAAGAGGTTGTTAAATGAGCATTATCTCCAAGGCGTATGCAGAAGGCGCGGCTCCGGCAGCACAGGGTGGTGGCATGGAAATGATCATCATGCTGGCCGTGTTCGGTCTCATCTTCTACTTCATGATCTACCGTCCCCAGGCCAAGCGTGCCAAGGAGCATCGCAATCTGATGAGCTCCCTCTCCAAGGGCGACGAAGTGCTCACTTCCGGTGGCCTGGTCGGCAAGATCGCCAAGGTTTCCGCCGACAGCGACTACATTGTGCTGGCCCTGAACGATCAGACCCAGGTCACCATCAAGCGTGACTTCGTCTCTGCCGTTCTGCCCAAGGGTTCTATCCAGTCCCTCTAATCTCCCGAGGAGCACAGCGTGTTAAATCGCTATCCGCTGTGGAAATACCTGATGGTGATCGTCGTGATCGCCATCGGTTTTCTATATGCAGCCCCCAATCTTTACGGCGAAGACCCGGCCTTGCAGGTCTCTGCCAGCCGTGGTGCCGAAGTCAAACTAGAAACCCTCGATCAGGTGAAGGAAACCCTCGACGAGGCGAAGATCCCGGTCAAGCATGCGGCGTTCGAGCACGGCTTCATCCTGATCCGTTTCAACAACACCGAAGACCAGCTCAAGGCGCGCGACATCGTGGCCAACAAGCTGGGCGACAATTTCATCACCGCCCTCAACCTGGCACCGTCCACCCCCGCCTGGCTCGAGGCCATCGGCGCGGCGCCCCTGAAGCTCGGTCTTGACCTGCGGGGCGGTGTGCACTTCCTGATGGAAGTGGACATGGCCGAAGCGCTGGCCAAGCAGCAGGAACAGATGGTGCAGGATTTCCGCGCCGAGCTGCGCACCCAGAAGATCCGCTACTCCGGTGTACGCCGGGTCGGGGATCAGGTGCAGGTGGTCTTCCGTGACGAG
Source organism: Aeromonas sp. ASNIH8 (assembly GCF_002919855.1). Taxonomy (NCBI): domain Bacteria; kingdom Pseudomonadati; phylum Pseudomonadota; class Gammaproteobacteria; order Aeromonadales; family Aeromonadaceae; genus Aeromonas; species Aeromonas sp. ASNIH8. The sequence goes on from NZ_PQLN01000007.1 coordinate 8,314, forward strand.
GCCGATCAGGCCAAGGCACTCTCCTTCCTGCGTCGCCAGAATGCGGATCTTGTCTTCACCACCGACCAGAAAGGGGATGACTTCATCCTGCTGGCCAGTCTGAGCGAAGCCAAGGTCAAAGAGGTGAAGAAGTATGCCCTCGAGCAGAACATCACCATCATCCGCAACCGGGTGAACGAACTGGGTGTGGCCGAGCCGTTGGTCCAGCAGCAGGGCGGCGAGCGTATCATCGTCGAGCTGCCGGGGATCCAGGACACCGCCCGTGCCAAGGAGATCCTGGGGGCCACCGCGACCCTGGAGTTCCACATGGTCGATGAGGCTGCCGATATCCAGGCCGCTGCCGCAGGCCGCGTGCCGCCGAGCTCCAAGGTCTACAACGATCGCAACGGTCGTCCCGTGGTACTGCAAAAGCGCGTGATCCTGACCGGTGACCACATCGTGGGTGCCCAGTCCGGTTTCGATGAATACAGCCGTCCCCAGGTCAACATCAAGCTCGATGGTCAGGGTGGCAACAAGATGGCCAACTTTACCAAGGACAACGTTGGCAAGGGCATGGCGACCGTCTTCATCGAGTACAAGCCGGTGGGGCAGCCTGGTCCGGACGGCAAGCGCAAGTTCCGCAAGCAGGAGGAGGTGATCAACGTCGCCACCATCCAGTCTCGCCTGGGTAGCCAGTTCCGCATCACCGGGATCGACAACGCCAACGAAGCCCACAACCTGGCGCTGCTGCTGCGTGCCGGTGCCCTGATTGCCCCCATCCAGATCGTCGAAGAGCGCACCATAGGCCCGAGCCTGGGTCAGCAGAACATCGACAGCGGGATGGAAGCCATCGGCTGGGCCATGCTGGTGATCGTGCTCTTCATGGGGATCTACTACCGTGCCTTCGGCTGGGTGGCCAATCTGGCGCTGACCATGAACCTGGTGCTCATCGTCGGTATCATGTCGATGATCCCGGGGGCCACCATGACCCTGCCGGGCATCGCCGGTATCGTGTTGACGCTGGGGATGGCGGTGGATGCGAACGTGCTGATCTACGAGCGTATTCGTGAAGAGATCCGCAATGGTCGCGGGGTGCAGCAAGCCATTCACCTGGGCTTTGATCGCGCCTTCTCCACCATCGCCGACTCCAACGTCACCTCGCTCATCACCTGCGTGATCCTGTTCGGTATCGGTACCGGTGCCATCAAGGGCTTCGCCCTGACCCTCGGGATCGGCCTGACGGCGTCCATGTTCACTGCCATCACGGTATCCCGCGCCATCATCAACCTGGCCTGGGGTGGACGGCGCATCGACAAGCTGCCGATCTAAGGAAGAGACATGTTTCAAATTCTACATTTTGAAAAGCCCATCCCCTTCATGCGTTTCGCCAAGCTGGGTATGGTCCTCTCTGCTCTGGTGACGGTGCTCGCCCTCTACGTTCTGTACGATCGTGGCCTGAACTGGGGGCTGGACTTCACCGGCGGTACCACCATCGAGGTGGGGTTCCAGCAGTCGGTGAGCCTGGACAAGATGCACGAGGCGCTGGATCAGCAGAAGATTGACGGGGCGACCCTGCAGTTCTTCGGCTCCAGCCGTGATGTGCTGGTGCGCATGGCCCCGCAAGAGGGCGTCAAGGTCGAGCAGCAGGGCAACGAGGTCCTGGCGGCCGCCAAGCTGGTCGACGAGAGCGCTGTGCTCAAGCGTGTCGAGTTCGTCGGTCCCTCCGTGGGTGACGAGCTGGCCACCGACGGTGCCCTGGCCATGCTGGCCTCCATCATCTGTATCCTGATCTACGTGGCGGTGCGCTTCGAGTGGCGTCTGGCCACGGGGGGCATCCTCTCCCTGGCTCACGACGTGATCATCACCCTCGGCATCTTTGCCTACTTCCAGTACGAGTTCGACCTGACCGTGCTGGCGGCGCTGATGACGCTGGTGGGGTACTCCCTGAACGACACCATCGTCGTGTTCGACCGGGTGCGGGAGAATTTCCGCAAGGTACGCCGTGGGGACACCGCGGAGATCATGGATCTCTCCATGACCGAGACCCTGAGCCGGACCATCATCACCTCGGGGTTGACCTTCGTGGTGGTGGTGGCGCTGCTGCTCAAAGGCGGGCCTCTGATCCACGGTTTCTCCATCGCCATGGTGATCGGGGTGGCCTTCGGGACCTACTCCTCCATCTATGTGGCGAGCGCCTCAGCCATGTTCCTCGGGATCAAGCGGGAGCACATGCTGCCGACCCAGGTGGAAAAAGAGGGCGCGGATCAGCAAGAGATCCTGCCGTAACAGACAAGGGCGCCGCAAGGCGCCCTTTCTCTTGTGGCCGGGGTGAGTCATGATGCTCCCCACAACCCAGCATCCATTACCCAAAGCAAGGAGCAAGCCCATGCAACACAATCCCCGTTTTCTGGCCCTGGTAGAGGCCATCCGCCCGCAGGTGCAGGAAACCGATGTGCACCAGATCAAGCGCTGGCAGGATGAGGGCCGAGCATTTCATCTGATCGACGTGCGCGAAGAGAGCGAGTGGGCCAGGGGCCATCTGCCGGGGGCCGCCTATCTCGGGCGCGGGGTGATAGAGCGTGACATCGAGACCCGGTATCCGGATCCCGACACCGAACTCTACCTCTATTGTGGTGGGGGATTTCGCTCCATCCTGGTGGCGGATAACCTGCAGAAGATGGGTTATTCCCGGGTCGTCAGCGTCGATGGAGGCTTTCGCGGCTGGAGCGATGCCGGATACCCTGTCGAATCCTGATTTATTTGAGGGAGAGGGGCTGCGCCACATGACAAACGGCCCCGTGATCTTTACCATATGCGGGGTCAAGCGTAAGCGTCGGAGTGTTCATTGAACGTCAGGATAGGGATTGGATACCTCACGGGTATCCTGTTGTTGCTCCCCTTGTGGGGTTGCAGCAGTAGCAGTCAGGTAAAAGCGCCTCAAGTTCCCAAGCCGCAACCCGCTTCACTGGTATTGGCGACCCCCTTGCAGGTCTCCTACCAGAGCGAGTTGGCGTTGGCGCGACTCGGGCAGATGCTCAGTGAAATGGAATTGACGACCGAACAGCGGGCAGAACTCTTCTATGAGCGTGCAGTGGTGTTTGACCGGGTGGGCTTGCGTTCCCTGGCGCGACTTGACTTCAACCGCGCCCTGCGGGAGAAGCCGGATTTTGCCGAGGCCTACAACTTCATCGGTGTCTATCTGGTTCAACAGCAGAACTACGACGAGGCCTATGAGGCGTTCGACTCCGCCCTGGAGCTCGCCCCGGATTACGACTACGCCTATCTCAACCGGGGAATCGCGCTCTATTACGGCAATCGCCCCGAGCTTGCCGCGGCGGATATGAAGCGCTTCTACGAGGCGCAACCAGAAGACCCTTATCGGGTGATCTGGCTCTATCTGGCCGAGCAGAAGCTCAACGGACCGGCGGCCATGAGCCGGATGCGCGAGCGGCTCAACAAGTATGACGACGACGCCTGGAACTGGGATCTGGTGCGCCTCTATACGGGCGACATCAATGCCACCCAGTTGATGAGCAACGTGGTGAAAGGGGTCAAGGACAACAGGGAGCTCGCCGAGCGCCTGTGCGAGACCTACTTCTACCTCGGCAAGTTCGAGCTGGCCAAGGGTAACCGCAAGGAAGCCATCAGCTACTTCAAGCTGGCGCTGGCCAACAACGTCTATGACTTCATCGAGCATCGCTATGCCTTGCTGGAGCTGGAACTGATGGCGCGCAAGCCCCAGCCACCCGGAGCCCAGGGCAAGAGCGGCAAAGCGTGACGAAACGGGTTTGAACCCCATGAAAAAGGCCTCTTGACGAGGCCTTTTTGCTGTCTGGTGACACGGGGTGTGCCGCTACTCCACCAGGCTCATGCCGGGGATCTGGCGCCAGTAACCGTTGCAGTCCCGTTCCTGCAGCAGGGGCAGGGGGGCCATCCCCTGTTCGTTGGCCTTGAAGCGCTCCAGCATCGTCAGGGTCTCCATGCCTTCGGGAGAGAGGCGCACCACATCCACCAGCCCCTCCATCCCCTTGAGCTCGTTGCCCAGGTTGTAGCAGTAACCGGACTGGGTCTGGATGCCGTTGAGGTTGAACACCTTCTGCCCCTCGCGGCTGCTGGCAAGCCGGCCGATGGGGTAGTGGATGCAGGCCAGTTCGCAGTTGTCCTTGGGTCGGTCGAGGGAGCGGGCGGTGAAGCAGCGTGCCGAGTAGGCGAGCGGCAGATGACCATAGGCGAACACCTCCACCTCGAACTGCTGGCGCTCCCTGCCCAGATCCTGATTGAGCTGCATCAGCCAGTCGCGGGAGAGCTCCACCGGCATCACCCAGCGCTGCATTCCCTGTTTGAGCAGCATGCGCAGCACGTCGGCGTTGTAGGCGTTGATGGCGGGGCCGCAGACGAACGGCAGCCCGGCTTCACTGGCGAGCTGGACGGCCCCCAGATCGTTGGCCTCGATCATCAGCTCGCCGTTGTCGACCAGCCGCTTGACCTCCTTGAGCTCGGAGGGAGCTGAGATCAGCGCCAGCGTGGAGAGTACCGCCTGCTTGCCGGAGCCCGCCACCTGACGGGCGAGGGCAATCCAGTCATCCACTTTCAGTTCGCGCCGCTTGCTGCAGACGGTCTCCCCCAGATAGACGATGTCGGCCTGGCTGGCGGCGGCCGCCTGATAGAAGGCCTGGGTGTCGGCCTTGGGCCAGTAGAAGAGCAGGGGGCCGAGAGAGAATTTCATGAGCAGTGCTCCTTATTGCCACTGGCGATGATAGGCACCGAGGGTGGTCTGGCTCCCCTCGGAGACGCGGGCGAGCTGGGCATCCCACTCAGCCTTGACTTGATAGGCCTCGGGGTTGGCCTGATAGGCGTCGATGGCGGCGCGCCAGACCCGGGTCACCTGCTCCACATAGGCGGGGCTGCGCTGGCGCCCCTCGATCTTGACCGACTGGATGCCGGTCTGGAACAGCTCGGGCAACAGGCCGAGGGTGTTGAGGCTGGTGGGCTCCTCCAGCGCGTGATAGGTCTGGCCATCCACCTCGAAGCGGCCCTTGCACAGGGTCGGGTAGCCGGCATTTTCCCCCGGGCCGTAACGATCGATCAGCACCTCGTTGAGGCGGGATTCGAGGCCGCTCGGGGTCTCTTCCCAGCGCACGAACTTGGCCGGTGAACAGGCACCGACGGTGTTGGGGCTCTCGCCGGTCATGTAGGAGGAGAGGTAGCAGCGCCCCTCCGCCATGATGCAGAGGCTGCCGAAGGCGAACACCTCGAGGCCGACGTCAGTCTCGCGGGCCAGCTGCCTGACCTGATGCATGGAGAGCACCCTCGGCAGCACCACCCGGCCGACGTTGAAGTGCTGCTGGTAGAAGCGGATGGCAGCGGCGTTGGTGGCGCTGGCCTGGACCGAGACATGCAGCTCCATGTCGGGATGGCGGCGGCTGGCATAATCGAGCACGGCGAGATCGGCGATGATCAGGGCATCGGCACCGAGCGCCACCCCTTTGTCCACGGCCTGCTTCCAACGGGCATCGGAGCCCGGGTGGGCAAAGGTATTGATGGCGATGTGCAGCTTGCGGCCATGCTGGTGGACATAGTCAACCGCTCTTTCCAGCTTGCTGTCGGTGAAGTTGAGCCCGGCGAAATGGCGGGCATTGGTGTCATCCTTGAAGCCGATGTAGACCGCATCGGCCCCGTTATCCACGGCTGTCTTCAGTGCCGGCAGGCTGCCTGCCGGGCAGAGTAATTCCATCGGGTACGCTCCGAGAGGGCAAAAATGCAAAAGTGGCCCGATTGTATTCATGCTTGCCCTCCCGCTTTTTGACCTGAGGCAGCTTTAGGTGGCTTTACCCTTCTTGAGGTAAGTGGGCACAAGTTTGATTTTCAACAGGATCTTGCCGAAGGGGCTGTGCTTGAATGCGCAAAAAACTGGGAGTTTATCGTGTTTCAACATCTGCAACGTCGCCTGGTCGAACAGGCACCCCGTCTCTTGCGCCACCCCCTCAAGCTGGTGCCCTTCCCGCTGCAACAAAACCTGATGGAGGCCCTGCTGGGCAGGGTATTCCGGGAGGCCATCGAAGAGGGGGAATTTGCGTTTCTTGCGGGCAAGTGGCTGAAAGTGGAAGTCAGCGATCTGGGGCTATGCTGGTTTATCAGCGAGCGGGAGGGAAAATTGGTGGTGGCAAGGAAGTGTGAGCATGCCGATGTCTGTTTCAGCGGCAATAGCCAGGATCTTGTTCTGATCGCTGGGCGCCGTGAAGACCCGGATTCCCTCTTCTTCCAGCGCAAGCTGAAGATTGAAGGGAACACCGAGTTGGGTCTGGAGGTGAAAAACCTGATGGACAGCCTGGATCTTGACGGGCTGGGATTGATGAAATACCCCCTGATGGATCTGGCGACCTTTATCGAGCGGGCCCGCGAGACGCACGTGCCCACTGCCGCGACAATGAGCTGAGCCGTTTTCTTGCCCGAGTGCTGCGGAACAGGTGAACTTGAGCCGCAGTACCCCACTGTCAGCGTGACCACGCAGGGTGGGGATGTATCATCTGTCTGTTTGTGCAGAAATGCCTGGTCGGAAGCGGTGCCAAAATAGCGATTGGTTATGTTACAATTGCGCGCCATTTTTGACTGAAGATTGACTGGGCATGTTGGATCAGATTCGTATCGTGTTGGTAAACACCTCTCACACCGGCAACATGGGATCCGCGGCGCGGGCCATGAAGACCATGGGGCTGACTCAACTGGTGCTGGTCGATCCCCAGGCCCAGCCGGATGAGGAGGCCGTCGCCCTGGCAGCGGGGGCCAGCGATATCCTGGCTCGCGCCCGTATTGTGCCGACCCTGGATGAAGCCATTGCCAACTGTGGTCTGGTCATCGGCACCAGTGCCCGTTCCCGCACCTTGAGCTGGCCCATGCTGGATCCCCGTGAAGCGGGCGAGAAGCTGGTTGCCGAGGGCATGGAGCACCCGGTCGCGCTGGTGTTTGGCCGTGAACGTACCGGCCTCACCAATGACGAACTGCAAAAATGCCACTTCCATGTGGCCATTCCCGCCAATCCAGAATACAGCTCCCTCAATCTGGCCATGGCAGTGCAGACCCTTTGTTACGAGGTGCGGATGCGCTGGCTGGAAGTACAGAACCAGGAGCATTCGGCCCCGGAGGATGAGCGGGTCGAGTACCCCAGCGCCCAGCAACTGGAAGGGTTTTATCAGCATCTGGAGCAGACGTTGCAAAAGACGGGGTTCATTGCCGATGACCATCCAGGCCATGTGATGAGCAAACTGCGTCGTCTATTCAATCGGGCCAGACCCGAAGCAGTGGAGTTGAACATCCTGCGGGGCATTCTCACCTCTGTCCAGAAGTCCAGGGCACAGGATTAATCCCGACTGATTTACTCAAGCATATACTTGACTGATTTAGTCGGGTATGTGACCATATGCCACATATTGATTGGTTCGCAAGACGGTAAGGCATATGAGACTGACCTCAAAAGGACGTTACGCGGTGACAGCCATGCTCGACGTGGCGTTGCATGCAGAGCAGGGGCCCGTGCCCCTGGCTGATATTTCAGAGCGCCAGGGCATCTCCTTGTCCTATCTGGAACAACTGTTTGCCCGTCTGCGCAAGCATGGTCTGGTGAGCAGCGTACGTGGTCCCGGTGGCGGCTATCGCCTCGGTCTGGCCCCTGGCGAGATCTCGGTCGGTCAGGTGATCACTGCGGTCGATGAATCGGTCGATGCGACCAAGTGCCTCGGCAAAGGGGGCTGCCACGGTGGTACCCAGTGCCTGACCCACTCCTTGTGGCGGGATCTGAGCGAACGCATCTCCAGTTTCCTGGGGGATATCACCCTGGCCGAGCTGGTTGGTCAGGCCGATGTGCGCCGTATCGCCGGCAAGCAAGATGAACAAATGAAGACCGTGTTGTCCCTGGTTGATCGGGCCGAACGCGGTGATGTGAGCTTGAAAGTCCAACTATAAACGTGCTTTCCACGACGAGTCGCTGTGTGACCCCGTCGTAACGGAGAAAAAGATGAAACTGCCTATTTACCTTGATTATTCGGCAACCTGTCCGGTGGACCCGCGTGTCGCAGAAAAAATGATGCAGTGCCTCACCATGGACGGCCTGTTCGGCAACCCAGCCTCCCGTTCCCACCGTTTCGGCTGGCAGGCCGAAGAGGCGGTGGATCTGGCCCGTAATCAAGTGGCAGAGCTGATCGGCGCGGATCCGCGCGAGATCGTCTTTACCTCCGGTGCGACCGAGTCCAACAACCTGGCCATCAAGGGCATTGCCCATTTCTACGCCGGCAAGGGCAAGCACATCGTCACCTCCAAGACCGAGCACAAAGCTGTGCTGGATACCTGCCGCCAACTGGAGCGTGAAGGCTATGAGGTGACCTACCTTGAGCCCATGCCCAACGGCCTGTTCACCCTTGAGCAGATCGAAGGCGCCCTGCGTGATGACACCATCCTGGTCAGCATCATGCACGCCAACAACGAGATCGGGGTGGTGCAAGACATCGCTGCCATCGGCGAGTTGTGCCGTTCCCGCAAAATCCTGCTGCACGTGGACGCCGTCCAGAGCGTGGGCAAGATCCCGGTCGACGTGGAAGCGCTCAAGGTTGATCTGCTCTCCATGTCCGCCCACAAGGTATACGGCCCGAAAGGCATTGGCGCCCTGTATGTGCGCCGCAAGCCCCGTGTTCGTCTGGAAGCCCAGATGCACGGCGGTGGTCACGAGCGCGGCATGCGCTCCGGTACCCTGGCAACCCACCAGATCGTCGGCATGGGGGAAGCCTTCCGCATCGCCAAGGAAGAGATGGCGAGCGAGAGCCAGCACATCATGGCCCTGCGCCAGCGTCTGTGGGATGGCATCAAGAACATCGAAGAAGTCTATATCAACGGGGATCTGGATCAGCGTGTACCGGGTAACCTGAACGTCAGCTTCGCCTATGTGGAAGGGGAATCCCTCATCATGGCACTGAAGGATCTGGCGGTCTCTTCCGGTTCTGCCTGTACCTCGGCCAGCCTGGAACCTTCCTACGTGCTGCGCGCCCTGGGCCTGAACGACGAGCTGGCACACAGCTCCATCCGTTTCAGCATCGGTCGCTTCACCACCGAAGAAGAGATCGACTACGCAATCAAGCTCATCTGCGACTCCATCGGTCGTCTGCGCGAGATGTCCCCCCTGTGGGAGATGTTCAAGGATGGCGTCGATCTGAACACGGTCGAATGGGCACATCACTGATCTTTGCCAGCATGGCAAGGGTCTGGTGAACAACGGAATTAGCAGGAGTTAGATATGGCTTACAGTGAAAAAGTAATCGACCACTACGAGAATCCCCGCAACGTCGGTGGTTTTGACAAGAACGATCCCAGCGTCGCCACCGGCATGGTCGGTGCACCGGCCTGTGGTGACGTCATGAAGCTGCAACTGAAGATCAGCGACGATGGCATCATCGAAGATGCCAAGTTCAAGACCTACGGCTGTGGTTCCGCTATCGCCTCCAGCTCCCTGGTGACCGAGTGGGTCAAGGGCAAGACCCTGGACGAAGCGGCCGGTATCAAGAACACCGACATCGCCGAAGAGCTGGCGCTGCCGCCGGTGAAGATCCACTGCTCCATTCTGGCGGAGGATGCCATCAAGGCCGCCATCGCCGATTACAAGCAGAAGAAAGGTCTTTAAGGTCCGGAGAGCAGTATGGCCATAACCATGACAGATGCCGCAGCGGCGCGGGTTTCCTCCTTCATGATCAACCGGGGCAAGGGCATCGGCCTGCGCCTCGGCGTCAAGACGACCGGCTGTTCTGGCCTTGCCTATGTGCTCGAGTTCGTGGATGAGCTGGCTGCCGAGGATCAGGTATTTGAGCAGAAAGGCGTCAAGATCATCGTGGATGCCAAGAGCCTGATCCACCTGGATGGCACCGAGCTGGACTTCGTGAAGGAAGGCCTCAACGAGGGCTTCCAGTTCAACAACCCGAATGCCAAGGGCGAATGTGGTTGTGGCGAAAGCTTCAGCGTGTAAGTGGTTCGATTGACAGATCGCCCATGTTTGCAACGCCTCGTAGCCCCAAGGGTGAGCCCTGTTGCGGCGAGTCTCTTGTGATCAACACCTTGCTCATCAACACAGTGGTGTGGACGCCAGTCCATGCCACTGCTTTCAAGTTCAAGACGAGTGTGGTTGCACTCCCAGCGCTATTGTCTGAGGACGAAGGATGAATCATTTCGAGCTGTTCGGGCTGGCTGAGGGCTTCGAGCTCGATACTCGCCAACTGGCTGACACCTATCGTCAGCTGCAGACCCAGTTCCATCCCGATCGTTTTGCGACTGCCCCCGAGCGGGAGCAGCTTGCTGCCGTGCAGCGTGCTGCCCAGATCAACGATGCCTTTACCACCCTCAAGGCCCCCTTGCGCCGAGCCGAGTATCTGCTCTCCTTGCGGGGCACCGATATTCGCGGCGAGCAGCAGACACTACAAGATCCTGCCTTTCTGATGCAACAGCTGGAGTGGCGAGAGCGGCTGGCTGATCTCAAGGGCGACGCCGACCCTGAGGGGGCCATCAAGGATTTTCGCCAGGAGATCAGGCATGATCACCAGGCGTTGATGCAACGGCTGACCGACTATCTCACCAGGGGTGAGGATCTGCAGGCGGCGGATTGCGTTCGCAAGCTCAAATTTGTCGACAAGCTCCTCGAGGAGCTGGAACGATTCGAAGACTCGCTGTTCGAGTCTTGACCCTCTAACGCAGGAATTGTGATTACCCATGGCATTACTGCAAATCGCCGAGCCCGGCCAGAGCGCCGCACCTCATCAGCATAAACGTGCCGTTGGCATCGATCTTGGCACCACCAACTCCCTGGTCGCCGCCGTGCGCAGCGGCCAGGCCGACACCCTCTGTGACGAGCAGGGGCGTGATCTGCTGCCTTCCGTGGTCCATTACCAGGCCGATACCATCCGGGTTGGCTTCGATGCCAAGCGTGAGGCGGCCCTCGATCCCCACAACACCATCGTCTCGGTCAAGCGGATGATGGGCAAGGCGCTGGCCGACATCGATACCCGCCAGCAACCCTATCAATTCGTGGCGGCCGACAACGGCATGCCGCAATTGCAGACCCGCCAGGGGCTGGTCAATCCGGTGCAGGTCTCGGCCGAGATCCTGAAAAAACTGGCCGAGCGCGGTGCCGCGTCCCTCGGGGGAGACCTCGACGGCGTGGTCATCACGGTGCCCGCCTATTTTGACGATGCCCAGCGTCAGGGGACCAAGGACGCGGCCAGACTGGCCGGACTGCACGTGCTGCGGTTGCTCAATGAACCCACGGCGGCCGCCATCGCCTATGGCCTCGACTCCGGTCAGGAAGGGGTGATAGCCGTCTATGACCTGGGTGGCGGAACCTTCGATATCTCCATCCTGCGCCTGCATCGCGGGGTGTTTGAGGTGATGGCCACCGGCGGCGACTCGGCCCTCGGCGGCGATGATTTCGATCACCTGCTGGCAGACTGGTTGAAAGAACAAGCCGGTTTGACTGGCGAGCTGGATGCCCGTCTGCAGCGCGAGCTGCTGGATGTGGCCGCCGCGGTCAAACACGGTCTGACCGACTCCGACACCGTTCCCTGCACCTTTGCCGGCTGGCAGGGCTCTGTCACCCGCAGCCAGTTTGACGAGCTGATCCAGCCGCTGGTCAAGTGTACCCTGCTGGCCTGCCGCCGCGCCCTGCGCGATGCGGGGCTCGAGCAGGAAGAAGTGCTGGAAGTGGTGATGGTCGGCGGTTCGACCCGTGTACCGCTGGTGCGCGAGCGGGTGGGCGAGTTCTTCCAGCGTCCGCCCTTGACCAGCATCGACCCCGACAAGGTGGTGGCCATCGGTGCCGCCATCCAGGCCGACATCCTGGTGGGCAACAAGCCTGACGCCGAGATGCTGCTGCTGGACGTCATTCCGCTCTCCCTGGGTCTTGAGACCATGGGTGGCCTTGCCGAGAAGGTGATCCCGCGCAATACCACCATTCCGGTGGCCCGCGCCCAGGAGTTCACCACCTTCAAGGATGGCCAGACCGCGATGGCGATCCACGTGGTGCAGGGCGAGCGCGAGCTGGTGGCCGATTGCCGATCCTTGGCCCGCTTCACCCTGACCGGCATTCCGCCCATGGCGGCGGGGGCGGCCCACATTCGCGTCACCTTCCAGGTGGATGCGGACGGTCTGCTGTCGGTCAGCGCCATGGAGAAATCCTCCGGCGTGCAGGCCGAGATCCAGGTCAAGCCCTCCTATGGACTTGGTGAGGATGACATCCTCAACATGCTGAGCGCCTCCATCGCCAATGCCCAGCAGGACATGGACGCCCGCATGCTGGCGGAGCAGCAGGTCGAGGCCGACCGGGTGGTCGAGAGTCTCAACGCCGCGCTGGCTGCCGATGGCGAGGCTTTATTGAGCCCCGCCGAGCGGGCCGAGCTGGATGCCGCCATCGCCCATCTGCTGACCATGCGCAGCACGGGCACCACCAACCAGATCAAAGAGGCCATCGAGGCGGCGGATGCTGCCAGTGGCGAATTTGCAGCCCGCCGGATGGATGCCTCCATCCGCAAGGTGCTGACCGGACAAAACGTCAACAAGGTGTGATATGCCAAAACTGATTATTCTGCCCCATCCCGAGCTCTGTCCGGACGGCGCGGCCCTCGAAGGTGCGACCGGTGAAACCATTCTGGATATCGCGCTGCGCAACGGCATCGAGATCGAGCATGCCTGCGAGAAGTCCTGTGCTTGTACTACCTGCCATTGCGTGGTGCGGGAAGGGTTCGACTCCCTCGAGCCGAGCGACGAGCTGGAAGACGACATGCTGGACAAGGCGTGGGGGTTGGAGCCGGAATCCCGTCTCAGCTGCCAGGCCAGACTGGCGGATGAGGATCTGGTGGTGGAACTGCCCAAGTACACCCTGAATCTGGCGTCCGAGCGCCACTGATGACCCCTTAATTACACATGAGTGAATTGCGCGTGCAGCATCTCATGGTGCAGTAATGATATGGTGAAGGCCGTGACCCTTGAGGGAGCGGCCTTTTTTGTGCCCGTGATTTCCCTATTCGTTGATGAAAGTGCCAATAAAAAGGAAGCAAGAGAACATGGCTGACATGATGAACGTAAGGTTGTCGTCCCAGGCTGCCGCCGCCCACTGGGGCGAGGGTGCCCTGCTCAGTTTCAACGGGGACGAGGCCCATCTCCATCTGGCCGCTGGCCAGGAGAAGGAGGCGCTGCGCGCCATCCAGCGGGGGGCCAGACGCCTCGAGTCGAGCGGCATCAAGCGCGTCAAACTGGTGGGTGAGGGTTGGAATGGGGAGCGTCGCTACGCCTTTGCCCAGGGCTTCTATGCCGCCAAGGGGGATCGCGAGCTCGATTTCGGCGAGCAGAGCGATCAGGAGGCTGCCGAACTCGCCGCCTTGCTCAAGGCGACCCACTGGGTGCGCGAGGTGACCAACGGCTGCCCGGAAGCCATCTACCCCATGAGCCTGGCGGAGTCCGCTCTGCTGCTCATTCGCAGCCTCGGCGGTGACAAGGTGACCGCCCGCATCACCGCTGGCGAAGCCTTGCGTGAATCGGGTCATATCGGGATCTGGTCGGTGGGCCGTGGCAGCGAGCGCGAGCCGGTGCTGCTGGAGCTCGACTACAACCCGACCGGGGATGCCAACGCCCCTGTGGTCGCGGCGCTGGTGGGCAAGGGGATCACCTTCGATTCCGGCGGTTACTCCATGAAGTCCTCCGACAACATGCTGCCGATGAAGTCCGACATGGGCGGCGCCGCCATGGTGACCGGCGCCCTGGCGCTGGCCATCAGCTGCGGCCTCGACAAACGGGTCAAGCTCATCCTCTGCTGCGCCGAGAACCTGGTCTCCGGCCACGCCTTCAAGCTCGGCGACATCCTCACTTATCGCAACGGCATCTCGGTCGAGATCCAGAATACCGACGCGGAAGGTCGCCTGGTGCTGGCAGACGGCCTGCTGGCCGCCAGCGAAAGCGGGGCTGCCTACATCCTCGACGCTGCCACCCTGACCGGCGCCGCCAAGACCGCGCTGGGCCGCGACTACAACGCCGTGTTTGCTCTCGATGAGGCGGAGCAGGTGCGCGCGCTGGCTGCCGCCAACGCCGAAAACGAGAAGGCCTGGCCGCTGCCGCTCGAACCCTGGCATGCAGGCCAGCTCACCTCGGCCTTTGCCGAGCTGGGCAATGTGGCATCCGCCGAAGGCACTGCCGGCGCCACCACGGCAGCGGCGTTCCTATCGCGCTTCGTCCGTGACGAAGGCAAGGGCTGGGTGCACCTGGACCTGGCCGCTTCCTATCAGAAGTCGGGCAATGATCTCTGGGCGACCGGGGCCAAGGGCCATGGTCTTCGCACGATTGCCCGCTGGTTGCAGGAGGTGTGCGCATGAACGTCTGGTTGAGCCGAGAGTTTGCACCGGCCGAGTGGGGGGAGGGGGCACTGCTCTCCCACCGTGCCGACGGCATGGTGATCCATCTGGTGAGCGCCACTCCCTTGCTGGATATCCAGCAGGCGGCGCGGCGCCTGTGCAGCCAGGGGATCCAGCAGGTGGTCCTGGCTGGCCACTGGGAGCGGGAGCAGCAGTGGGCCTTTGCCCAGGGGCTGCAGACGCCCAAGGCGGAAGTGGGGTTGCAGTGGGCCACTTCGTCCGAGGAGGACAGGGAGGAGCTGGAGGCGCGCTGGCTGTGCGGGCGCTGGGTGCGGGAGATGACCAACGCCACCCCGGAGCAGTTGGGGCCGCTGGAGCTGGCGGTCGAAGCCGCCGCCTTCCTCACCGAGCTGGCACCGGACCGGATCAGCCATCGCATCCTCAAGGGAGAGGCGCTGCAACAGGCGGGCTGGGTCGGTCTCTATCAAGTGGGTCGTGGCAGTGACCGCGAGCCCGTGATGCTGGAGCTGGATTTTAATCCGGGCAAGGATCCCAAGGCGCCGGTAGCGGCCGCCCTGGTGGGCAAGGGGATCACCTTCGATTCCGGCGGCTACTCCATGAAGACCTCCCAGGGCATGCTGACCATGAAACACGACATGGGCGGTGCCGCCATCGTCACCGGCGCGTTGGCGCTGGCCATTCTGCGTGGCTTCGACAAGCGGGTGAAGCTCATCCTCTGCTGCGCCGAGAACCTGGTATCCGGCCATGCCTACAAGCTGGGTGACATCCTCACCTACAAGAACGGCACCACGGTGGAGGTGGTCAATACCGACGCCGAAGGGCGTCTGATCCTGGCCGACGGCTTGCAACTGGCCGGCGAGTCTGGTGCGCCGCTCATCATCGACGCTGCCACCCTCACCGGGGCGGCCGTGATGGCGTTGGGAGGGCGTTACAACGCCCTGTTTGGACTGGACAAGGGGCTGGTGAGCCGCGCCATGGCCTATTCGGATGCGGAACAGGAGCCAGCATGGCCGCTGCCGCTGGAGCCCTGGCATCGCCAGCAGTGCCCGTCCCACTATGCCGACACCGCCAACAGCCGCCCCGTGCCGGGCGGCGGACCGGGGGGGGCCTCCAATGCGGCAGGCTTCCTCTCCCGCTTTGTCCCTGATGAGGGAAGAGGCTGGCTGCATGTCGATCTCGCCGCCTGCTTCAGCGAGAACGGCGACAGTCTGTGGGCGCCCGGGGCCAATACCCTGGGGATGCGCACCATCGCCCATACCCTGATGGCGGAGACGCGCTGAGTCAGTGAACGGCATCACAAGGGCACCTCAGGGTGCCCTTTCCAGTGCTGCTTTGCTGAGCAATTGATACGGTTTTGAGGCATTAGCATGCCGATCGTGCGCAAGCGCACATTTTTTCTCTCTGCCCTGGCACAAGATGAGTCACCATGTTGTTTCAAGGATTCTTTTGTTTAACAAAAAGTTGATTTTTTGTGTGTTATTTCGTTTTTTGTTTACGTATAATCGCCGCCGAACATGGATTCCTACAATAAAACTCTGTAGTTAAGGAAAGAACTCAATGGCTATCGAACGTACCTTCTCCATCGTCAAGCCGGATGCGGTCAGCAAGAACCTGATTGGTGCCATTTACAGCCGCTTCGAAAGCGCCGGTCTGAAAGTGGTTGCCGCCAAGATGCTGCACCTGACCAGCGAACAGGCCGCCGGTTTCTACGCCGAGCACCAGGGCAAGCCGTTTTATGATGCTCTGGTCGGTTTCATGACCTCTGGCCCCGTCATGGTACAGGTGCTGGAAGGTGAAGACGCCATCCGCCGTCACCGTGAAATCATGGGCGCCACCAACCCGAAAGAGGCTCTGGCCGGCACCCTGCGCGCCTGCTACGCCGAGAGCATCGATCGCAACGCCGTCCATGGCTCCGATGCCCCGGCCTCTGCCGCCCGTGAAATCGCCTACTTCTTCTCCGACGACGAGATCTGCCCGCGCGGCTGATGTTGTCTGCTGGTGACCAAGGGAGCTTCGGCTCCCTTTTGTTTTTTGGTCATCCTGCCAATATCCACTTATTCTCCAGGTGGAAAGCCAGACCCATTATTTGTACAATGCCGCCCCCTGACGTAGGTCAGCCGATAATTTATGAAGTGTGTGAGCTGAGGCCCCTGATGAGCGAAACAAAAACCAACCTGCTGGATCTCGACCGGGATGCCATGCGTGCCTTCTTCGTCGAGTTGGGCGAGAAGCCGTTCCGGGCAGACCAGATAATGAAGTGGATCTATCACTTCGGTTGTGATGATTTCGATCAGATGAGCAACGTCAACAAGGCGCTGCGCGAGCGGCTCAAGGCCATTGCCGAGATCCGTGCCCCCGAGATCAGCCGTGAACAGCGCTCCGCCGATGGCACCATCAAATGGGCGCTGCAGGTGGGCGATCAGGAGGTGGAGACCGTCTACATTCCGGAAGCGGACCGCGCTACCCTGTGCGTCTCCTCCCAGGTGGGCTGCGCCCTGGCCTGTACCTTCTGCTCCACCGCCCAGCAAGGGTTCAACCGCAACCTGAAAGTCTCCGAGATCATCGGCCAGGTGTGGCGTGCCGCCAAAGTGGTGGGCGGCAAGCGCCCCATCACCAACGTGGTGATGATGGGCATGGGTGAGCCGCTGCTCAACCTCGCCAACGTGGTACCGGCCATGAAACTGATGATGGATGACTTCGGCTTCAGCATCTCCAAGCGCCGCGTCACTCTCTCCACCTCCGGTGTGGTGCCGGCGCTGGATATGCTGGGCGACCAGATCGACGTGGCCCTGGCCATCTCTCTGCATGCGCCGAACGACCAGTTGCGTTCCGAGATCATGCCGATCAACGACAAGTACAACATCGAGTCCTTCCTTGCCGGGGTACGCCGCTATCTGGCCAAGTCCAACGCCAACGGCGGCCGGGTGACCGTGGAGTATGTGCTGCTCGATCACATCAACGACGACATGCAGCATGCCCATGAGCTGGCCAAGGTTCTCAAGGAAACTCCTTGCAAGATCAACCTGATCCCGTTCAACCCCTTCCCGGGCAACCCGTTTGGCAAGCCGAGCAACAGCCGTATCGACCGTTTCTCCAAGGTGTTGATGGAATACGGCCTGACCGTCATCGTGCGCAAGACCCGTGGTGACGACATCGACGCCGCCTGTGGGCAGCTGGTGGGAGAGGTGATCGACCGCACCAAGCGCACCATGAAAAATCGGATGCAACAGGATGGGATTTCCGTCAAAATGGTTTAACTCCTAAGCCATTGTATAGACAGGAAATGGATATCCGTACATTGATCGTAGTGGCAGCGCTTTGTGCGCTGCCAGGCTGTGTCACAGAGACCACTTACGCTGGCCAGAATTCGACCCAGCGTGAAGTGGGCCCCGACCTCAAGGCCGCCGCCCAGACTCGTCTCGATCTGGGTATCCAGTATCTGCGCCAGGGCAATGCCGAGCAGGCCAAATTCAATCTCGACCGCGCCCTTCAGTACGATCCCAACAATCCTCAGGTCTACATCGGTTTTGCCTATTTCTACCAGCAGGTGTCGGATTTCAAGGCCGCCGAGGCGAGCTACAAGAAAGCGCTGGCCATGGATCCGTCCAATGCTGACGCGATGAACAACTATGGCGCCTTCCTCTGCAACCGTGGCCGCTTCGACGAAGCGGAAAAGGCGTTCTTGCAGGCCGTCAGCCAGCCCGATTACGTGAAGATCGCCGATACCTACGAGAATGCGGCGCTCTGCTCGATGCAAAATCACAGAAATGACAAGGCCAGCGAGTATTATCGTCTGGCCTTGGGGTATAATCCCCGCAATCCTAGGTTATTGCTGGACATGGCCGAGCTTTCCATGAAAGATGGCAAGCTTCCTGATGTCCAGTCTTACCTCGCGCGCTTTGCCGATGTGGCAGAGGAGAACGAGGAGAGCCTCTGGCTCCGGCTGCGGCTGGCCCAGGCCATGGACAAACCGGCATTACTTCACCAATTCGGGACTGAGCTGGTAAGGCAATATCCCACTTCGCAACAAGCCAAGCGTTACTTAGCCAATGACTACTGAACAGCCACACGATTTCCAAGACGACTCCCAGGCAGCGGGCCCAGGCCAGCTGCTGCGCAACGCCCGTGAACAGCTCGGCTGGACCCGGGAACAGGTTGCGTCCCGCATTCACCTTCGTCTGACCCTGATCGCCGCCATCGAAGCGGATACCTATGACAAGCACACGTCCCATACCTTCATTCGTGGCTATCTGCGGGCCTATGCCAAGCTCGTGGGCATCCCCGAGGAGACCATCCTCGCCGCCTACGAAAAGCTGGGGCTGACTCCCCCCGACAACATCGACATGCAGAGCTTCTCCCGTCGCTCCCGCCAGCAGGCCAATGACAGCCGGCTCAAGGTGGTGACCTGGCTGGTGATCCTGATGCTGATCGGGCTCTCCGTCGCCTGGTGGTGGCAGAGCACGGCGCGCCGCTCTGCCGGTGACGACGCCCTGGCGGCGACCGAGATGAGCGCGACCGTCAATACGCCGGAAGCGAATGTTGCCCCCGCCGTGGAGGTCGCCGAGCCCGTGCTGCCCGTAGCGTCCGATGCCGTGTCCACCCAGGTTGTGGTGAGCGGTGCCACCGCGACCCTGCCTGTGGTCGCTACGGATGCCAGCGCAGCCGTCCCGACGGACGTTTCCGGTGCGGTCTCGACTGCCGAGAGCACGACCACCGAGCCCGCCAAGGCGCCCCAGCTCAAGATGAGCTTCACCGCCGATTGCTGGCTGGATGTCAAGGATGCCAACGGCAAGACCCTGTTCAGTGGTCTGAAGAAGGCGAACGACGAGCTTGTGCTGGAAGGACCCGAGCCACTCAGATTCATCATTGGCGCGCCCATGGCGGTCAATCTCGAATATCAGGGCAAGTCCTTCGACATGAGCCGTTACAACAACGGCCGGACTGCCCGCTTCTCACTGCCGCAGGAGTAATCAGTCCGCCATGTCTGTTCACGAAAAGCCCGCACACGAATCACCCATCGTTCGTCGCAAATCCAGACAGATCATGGTCGGCAACGTGCCGGTTGGGGGCGATGCCCCCATCACGGTACAGACCATGACCAACACCAAGACCACGGACGTGGCCGCTACCGTCGAGCAGATCCAGCGGATCGAGCGGGTCGGCGCCGACATCGTCCGGGTCTCCGTCCCCACCATGGAGGCGGCGGAAGCGTTCAAGCTCATCAAGCAGCAGACCCGCATCCCCATCGTGGCCGACATTCACTTCGACTACCGCATCGCCCTCAAAGTGGCCGAGTACGGGGCCGACTGCCTGCGCATCAACCCGGGCAACATCGGCAACGAAGAGCGGGTGCGTGCGGTGGTGGATTGCGCCCGTCACTACAACATCCCCATCCGCATCGGTGTCAACGGCGGTTCCCTTGAGCGTGATCTCCAGGAGAAATATGGCGAACCGACCCCGGAGGCGCTGCTGGAGTCCGCCATGCGCCACGTGGATTACCTGGATCGCCTCGACTTCCAGAACTTCAAGGTGAGCGTGAAGGCGTCCGATGTCTTCCTGGCAGTCGGTGCCTATCGCCTGCTGGCCAAGCAGATCGATCAACCCCTGCATCTGGGCATCACGGAAGCGGGCGGTTTTCGCGCCGGCGCGGTCAAGTCCGCCATCGGCCTTGGCATGTTGCTGAGCGAGGGGATTGGCGACACCCTGCGCATCTCCCTGGCCGCCGATCCGGTGGAAGAGGTGAAGGTGGGCTTCGACATCCTCAAATCCCTGCGCATCCGTTCCCGCGGCATCAACTTCATCGCCTGTCCCTCCTGCTCCCGTCAGGAGTTCGACGTCATCGGCACGGTCAACGCCCTGGAAGAGCGGCTCGAAGACATCATCACCCCGATGGATGTCTCCATCATCGGCTGTGTGGTGAACGGTCCGGGGGAGGCGCTGGTTTCCGATCTCGGCCTTGCGGGGGCCGCCAACAAGAGTGCCTTCTACGAGGGGGGCCAGCGGGTCGACCGGCTCGACAACAAGGATTTGATCCCGACCCTGGAGCGTCGCATCCGTGCCCGGGCCGCCATGCTGGATCCGGCCAACCAGATCCAGGTGGACAAAGGTTGAACCATGACGGGGCCACCTGGGGTGGCCCCGGCTTTAGGTTGTTGATTTTACATCCCGCATCCGGGCACCCGATTTTACCTCGGGGTCGAAAATCCCTATAATGCGGCCAAATTTTACCTCTTTTTCTCGAGTATCAACGTGGCAAAACAGATCCAAGCTATTCGCGGTATGAATGATTGCCTGCCGGAGCAGAGCCCGGTATGGCAGAAAGTAGAACAGATCCTGCGCCAGGTCGTGGCCAGCTATGGCTACAGCGAAGTGCGCATGCCCATCGTCGAGCAGACCCATCTGTTCAAGCGTGCCATCGGTGAAGTGACCGACGTGGTCGAAAAAGAGATGTACACCTTTGAAGACCGCAACGGCGACAGCCTGAGCCTGCGTCCGGAAGGGACCGCCAGTTGCGTGCGTGCCGGCATCGAGCACGGTCTGCTTTACAACCAGGAACGCCGGATGTGGTACATGGGCCCCATGTTCCGTCACGAGCGTCCCCAGAAAGGTCGCTATCGCCAGTTCCACCAGTTCGGGGTCGAGCTGTTCGGTATCAACGGGCCGGACATCGATGCCGAGCTCATCATGCTGACTCACCGCCTGTGGCGTCTGTTCGGCATCAGCGATCACGTGACCCTGCAGCTCAACACCCTCGGCCAGAGCAGCGAACGTGCTGCCTATCGCGATGCCCTGGTCGCCTATCTGGAACAGTACAAGAGCGAGCTGGACGAAGAGAGCCAGCGCCGCATGTACAGCAACCCCCTGCGGGTGCTCGACTCCAAGGACGAGAAAGTGCAGGCCATCCTGGCAGGTGCCCCCCGTCTGTTCGACCACCTGGGCGAAGAGAGCCTGGCTCACTTTGAAGGGCTCAAGCGCCTGCTCACGGCGGCCGGCATCCAGTTCGAGGTGAACGAGCGTCTGGTGCGCGGCCTCGACTACTACAACCTGACCGTGTTCGAGTGGGTGACCAACAGCCTGGGGGCCCAGGGCACCGTCTGTGCCGGTGGTCGCTACGACGGCCTGGTGGAGCAGCTCGGTGGCCAGCCGACCCCGGCGGTGGGTTTTGCCATGGGCATGGAGCGTCTGGTACTGATGCTCGAAACCCTCGAGCTCAATGCTGACATCCGCCCGGCGGTGGATGTCTATCTCTGCATGGTGGGTGAGGGGACCGAGCAGGCTGGCTTTGCTCTGGCCGAGCGCCTGCGCGATGCTCTGCCGGACTTGCGCCTCATGAGCCACTGCGGCGGCGGCAACTTCAAGAAACAACTCAAGCGTGCCGACAAGAGCGGCGCGGCCATTGCCCTGATCCTTGGGGAGACCGAGGTGCAAAGCGGGGAGATCACCATCAAATATCTGCGTGGCCAGGCCGAGCAACAGACCGTCTCGGTCTATGCCGCCATCGCCCTGCTGGCAGCGAAAGGAGAGTAAGCTGTGGAAGTGTATACCACTGAAGAACAACAGGTTGAGGTCATCAAGAACTGGTGGAAAGAGAACGGCACCTCGGTGATCGCCGGGACCGTGATCGGTTTGGTCGGCCTCTTTGGCTGGCGCTACTACAACGAGATGCAGCAGAACAACCAGGAAGCCGCCTCCCAGGCTTACAACGAGATGACCGCCCAGCTCGCCAAGGGGGATGACGCCGCTCTGGAGCAGGCAAAGAGCTTCATTACCGCCCACAAGGGTGACGCCTATGCCGAGCTGGCTGCCCTGCAACTAGCTGCGGCCGCCGTCAAGGCGGGCAAGCTGGATCTGGCTGCCGAGCAGCTGACCCAGGTGGCCGCCAGTGGCGATGACAGCATCAAGCCCATCGCCGCCCTGCGTCTGGCCCGGGTCCTGAGCGATCAGGGCAAGGCTGACGAGGCCCTGGCCCAGCTTGGCAAGATCAACAACGACGCCTTCAAGGCCCAGGTGGCGGAAGTGCGCGGCGACATCCTGCAAAAGCAGGGCAAGGCCGAAGAAGCGCGCGATGCCTATCAGGCGGCGGCGGATGCCGGCGGCCTGCAGAGCAGCGCCGAACTCAAGCTGAAGATGGATGATCTGGCGCTGCCAGCCGTCACTGCGGGCGAGGCTCCGGATGCGTAATCTGTACAAGCGAATGGCGCTGGGGGTGGCTGTCTCCTTCGCCTTGCAGGGCTGCTCCCTGTTCAGTTCGGAAGAAGATCTCAACCCCATGGCACCCCTGCCCAAGGTCGAGTCCGCGTTCACTGCCGATACCGCCTGGTCCTCCTCGGTCGGCGATGGCATCGGCAACTTCTACTCCCAGCTCAAGCCGGTGGTGGAAGAGGACCGCATCTATGCAGCGGCCCGTGATGGCGATGTGACCGCCTTCGAGCGCGAGAGCGGCAAGGAGCTGTGGAGCGTGGATCTGGCAGATCTGCCCATCAACGCCGACAAGCGCAGCGCCCGTCTCTCCGGCGGCCTGGTTTCCCGCTACGGCAAGCTGTTCCTCGGGTCCGAAAACGGGGTGGTCTACGCCCTGAACGAGGCCAACGGCGAAGTGCTGTGGCAGACCACGGTGCCGGGGGAAGTGGTGGCGAGCCCCGCCGTCGAGGATGGCCGCGTGGTGGTGCTGACCACCTCCGGTCGCCTGGTGGCGCTCGATACCGACGAGGGCAAGCTGCAGTGGACCCTGTCCGAAGAGCAGCCGCCCCTGACCCTGCGCAGTGCCGGCGCCCCCATCATCACCAACGGTGCCGTCATCTATGGCCGCGCCGATGGCAAGGTGGGCATCGCCCTGCTGAGCAACGGTCAGCCGGTGCGTCAATCCAAGGTGGCTGACCCGCGCGGCGCCACCGAACTGGATCGGATGGTGGACGTCGATGCCAGCCCGCTGATTGCCGGTGATGAGCTCTACGCCATCGCCTACAACGGCCAGTTGATGGCGCGCAAGCTGATGAGCGGAGACGAAGTGTGGAAGCGCAAGTATTCCGGTTATCGCGACATGGCGGTGACCGGCAATGCCATCGTGCTGACCGACAGCCGCAGCCATCTGTTTGCGGTCGATCGTCGCAACGGTCTCGAGCTGTGGTCCAACACCCAGCTGGAAAACCGCACCGTGACCGCCCCCGTCATCCTGGGTGACTATGTGGTGGTCGGCGATGTGGAAGGTTACCTGTATTGGCTGGACCGTACCGACGGGACCATCAAGGCCATGCAGCAGCTCGACAGCAGTGGTCTCTATGCCGCTCCGCTGGTGGAGGGTGACACCCTGTATGTGCAGAGCCGTGACGGCAAATTGTACGCCCTCAAGCGTCCTTGATCGTCCGATAATGTGAATATCCGGCTCCTGGTCTTCGGACCCGGAGCCTTTGTCGTCTTGAGAATGAGGCTTTTATGACTCCTGTAGTTGCCCTGGTGGGCCGCCCCAACGTGGGGAAATCCACCCTGTTTAACCGCCTGACCCGTACCCGGGATGCCCTGGTTGCCGACTTCCCCGGCTTGACCCGGGACCGCAAATATGGCCAGGCGAAGCTGGGCGAGCTGGAATTTATCGTGGTCGATACCGGCGGTATCGATGGCACCGAGGAGGGGATCGAGCTGAAGATGGCCGAGCAGTCCCTGCTGGCCATCGAAGAGGCCGATGTGGTGCTCTTCATGGTGGATGCCCGTGCCGGTCTCACCGCGGCGGATCAGGCTATCGCCGAGCACCTGCGCAAGACCCACAAGAAGGTGTTTCTGGTGGCCAACAAGACCGACGGCATCGACGGTGACTCCGCGGTGTCCGAGTTCTACGGTCTGGCCCTGGGCGAGGTCTACCAGATGGCGGCCGCCCACGGCCGTGGCGTACTGAGCCTGCTGGAGCTGGCCCTGGCCCCCCACCTCGAGACCCTGGTCGGCTCTGCCACCGAGGCACAAGAGGAAGAGGAGCTGGAGGAGTTCGACGAAGAGGCCCTGCTGCGCATGGTGGCTGCCGGTGAGCTCGACACCCGGGAAGATACCAAGGAGACGCCGTTCGCCGACCTGCCCATCAAATTTGCTATCGTCGGTCGCCCCAACGTTGGCAAATCCACCCTGACCAACCGCATGCTGGGTGAAGATCGGGTCATCGTCTACGACATGCCGGGTACCACCCGCGACTCCGTCTACATCCCCATGGAGCGCGACGATCAGAAATACGTGGTCATCGACACCGCCGGCGTGCGTCGCCGTGGCAAGGTGCACGAGACGGTGGAGAAGTTCTCCGTCATCAAGACGCTCAAGGCGATTGAAGATGCCAACGTCTGCCTGCTGGTCATTGACGCCCGGGAGACCATCACGGATCAGGACTTGAGCATCCTCGGCTTCGTGCTCAACAGCGGCCGCTCCGTGGTACTGGTGGTCAACAAGTGGGACGGCCTGGATCAGAAGGTGAAAGAGGACGTCAAGAACGAGCTGGACAGACGTCTGGGCTTCATCGACTTCGCCCGGGTGCACTTCATCTCCGCCCTGCACGGCAGTGGCGTCGGTCACCTGTTCGAATCCATCAACGAGGCTTACGAGTCCGCGACCCGCCGTACCAGCACCGCCATGCTGACCCGCATCATGCAGATGGCCCAGGAAGATCACCAGCCGCCCATGGTGAATGGTCGCCGGGTCAAGCTGAAGTATGCCCATGCTGGTGGCTACAACCCGCCGCGCATCGTGATCCACGGCAACCAGCTGAACGACCTGCCGGACTCCTACAAGCGCTACCTCATCAACTACTTCCGCAAGTCGTTGAAGATCATGGGGACGCCGATCCGGGTGGAGTTCCAGGAGTCGGTCAACCCGTTCGAGGGCAAGAAGAACACCCTGACCCTGAGCCAGGAACGCCAGCGCAAGCGCCTGCTCAAGGCCAAAGCGAAGAAATAAAGCCCTGCGGCTGCCCTTACCGGCAGCCGTTTTTCTTGATGGCCCTCCTCAGGGCAGACAAACCGGGGGAGGGGCTGCGAGTGACGCCGGTGCACAGTGACGTAAAGAGGAGTCGAGAAGAGAATGAACACGCTGACCTGCCCTGCCTGTCAGGGCGAACTGGACAGCCGCAGCCGCGAGACGACGTGTGGCCAATGTCAGGCCCGTTATCGTATCCGGGCCCTGTGTCCTGCCTGCGGGCAGGAGCTGGAGCGGCTTAAGGCTTGCGGCGCGGTGGATTATTTTTGCAACCACTGCAACACCCTGGTCTCCAAGCGCACCGTTCTGTTTGAAGCGCAGCCTGACAAGGCATAAAAAAACCCGGCTGATGCCGGGTTTATACTGTGTGCTCCGCTATCAGCAGCGTGAAGGAGCGGTTTCTGTGCCAGATCTTGCGTTTCATGTCGGCCAGCTTGAGCTTGCGTCTCGGGCTCCAGGCACATTTGGTTTTTCGGGCCAACATGGCTCTTCTGCGTGCTCGCATCCTGTTCTCCTCCCTGGTCTTGCGTGGGGTCGAAAGGGCCCTTGGCAGGAACTGCAACGCAATGAATACATTGCAATAAGTTCGCTCCAGCGCCCCTCGTATACCCAAGGATGGTAACAGAGAACAGGGCAGGAAAACACACCCCCGGCGAGGCTAGGGGGTGATGATCTGTTTGACCACTTCGGCGATGATGGCCGGACGCTGCGCTTGCACGTCCGGCTCGCTGCTGTCGTCCTCGTCCAGCTCCTCCCGACGATGGGCCTTCTGCTGTTCGTTGTCGAGCCAGAGCAGGCTCTGGTAGTACTGGCGCACGTTGTTGACATAGTTGCGCGCCTCGCCGCCACGGGCATAGCCATAGCGTACCTTGCGATGCCAGCGTGACTGCTGCAACAGGGGCAGCACCTCTTTCACGTCGCTCCAGGCGTCCGGGTTCTTGCCCAGCTCCTTGGTCAGGCGGCGGGCATCCATCATGTGGCCGTAGCCGATGTTGTAGGCGGTGAGGGCAAACCACACTTTCTCGTCCGCCGGGACCGAGTCGGGCACCTTCGCCATCATCTCCTGCAGGTAGCGGGCGCCCCCCTTGATGCTCTCTTCCGGGTGGGTGCGATCGTTTACCCCCATCGCCTTGGCGGTCGGGCCGGTGAGCATCATCATGCCGCGCACCCCGGTGTAGGAGCGAGCCTGGGGATCCCAGTGGGATTCCTGGTAGCTGATGGCGGCCAGCAGCCGCCAGTCGATATCCTTGGCGTGGGTCTGGAACAGCGCCTGGTACTTGGGCAGCAGGCTCTTGGCCCGTTGCAGGAAGGTACGGGTGTCGACGAAGTCGAAGTTCTGTACGTGGCCGAAGTACTTCTCGTCGAGCTTGGCGATGGCGCCATCCATGAAGCGCTGACCGAAGAAGTCGATGATGCTGGCGTAGAGGCTGTCGTCGGGCAGCTTGGTCATGGCCCAGGCCACGGTCTGCTTGCTGGCGAGGGTCAAGCCTTCGGTGAGTTCGGGGTAGTAGCGCTGGGTACGGGCCAGTATGGTGTCCTGCACCACCGTGTAGTCCACCTTGCCGTCGGCAACCTGCTTGAGCAGCTCCTCCACGTCCGCATCCCGATTGGTGCTCCATTTCAGGTTGGGGTACTGCTTGGCCAGCTCCTTCATCAGGTCCTCGCCGGTGGAACCCGCCGGCACCACTATGTTGCCCTTGATGTCACCGAGGTTCTTGGGCCTGGAGGAGCCGTTGCGATAGACCAGCTTGGGGGAGACCTGGTAGAAGCCTGGGCCGAAGCGGAACAGCTTGCGCCGCTCCGGGGTCACGACGATGGCGGCGGCGGCGAGATCCAGCTTGCCCTTTTGCAGTTGCTCGACCAGCTCGGCGGTGCTGTAGGCCGGTACTATGGTCAGCTTGACCCCCAGCCAGTCGGCGTAAAGCTGCGCCAGCTCGTAGTCGAACCCCAGTGCGGTGTCGTCACGCTGGTAATAGGAAGTGGGGCCATAGAGGGTGCCAACCCGGATCTCGCCTCGCTGGCGGATCTGCTCCAGTTGGCTGGAGGGGTGGTAGAAGTCGCAACCGGCCAGGGCCAGCGTCAACATCATCCCGATGAACAGTCGAAAAATGCAGCGCAAGTAGGTGAGTACCCTTGTTGAAAAAATCGGCATTTGTCAAAAAAGAGGCACCTTTATACCAGAGAGTATGAAGGGAGTCACACCGCGCGAGATGAGAAAAACGTTTGTTCAGGATGGGCCTGATCCCTATAATACGCGCGTCTCAAATCCCCCCACACTCTAAAACTTGGTGAGAAAGGTATATGGAAATCTTGCGTGGTGCCCCAGCACTGTCTGAGTTTCGTGTCCACAAGCTGCTGCAGAGCTGCGCACAGAGAGGAGTAGAGATAGCAAGCGTCTATGCGGAATACGTGCATTTTGCCGAGCTGACGAGCCCGCTGTCGCCCCCCGAGCGAGCGACCTTGGGCCAGCTTCTGCGCTACGGCCCGACCATCCCGGAACACACCCCCAGCGGTCAGCTGTTCCTCGTTACCCCCCGCCCCGGCACTATCTCCCCCTGGTCTTCCAAAGCAACCGACATCGCCCACAACTGCGGCCTGAAACAGGTCAAGCGGCTGGAGCGCGGCATTGCCTATTATGTGCAGGCCAAGGGTGAGCTGAGCGTGGCCCAGCGTAGCGAGATCGCGGCCCTGCTGCACGATCGCATGATGGAAGTGGTCTTTGCCGAGATGAACGAGGCCGCCGCCCTGTTTGCTCACCACGAGCCGCGCCCCTTTACCCAGGTAGATGTGCTGGGTGGTGGTCGCGCCGCCCTGGCCGAAGCCAACGTGGTGCTCGGTCTGGCGCTGGCCGACGATGAAATCGACTATCTGGTGGAGAACTTCACCAAGTTGGGTCGCAACCCCAACGACATCGAGCTCTACATGTTTGCCCAGGCGAACTCCGAGCACTGCCGCCACAAGATCTTCAACGCCGACTGGACCATCGACGGCGAACAGCAGCCCAAGTCGTTGTTCAAGATGATCAAGAACACCTTCGAGCAGACGCCGGATCATGTCCTGTCTGCCTACAAAGACAACGCCGCGGTGATGGAAGGCAGCCAGGGTGGCCGCTTCTTCCCGAGCCCCGCCAACGGTGAGTACCAGTATCACCAGGAGCGCGTCGACATCCTGATGAAGGTGGAGACCCACAACCACCCGACCGCCATCTCTCCCTTCCCGGGTGCCGCCACCGGCTCCGGCGGCGAAATCCGCGACGAGGGTGCGACAGGCCGTGGCGCCAAGCCCAAGGCGGGCCTGGTGGGCTTCTCCGTCTCCAACCTGCGCAT
The DNA here is from genome assembly GCF_002919855.1 of Aeromonas sp. ASNIH8. NCBI lineage: Bacteria > Pseudomonadati > Pseudomonadota > Gammaproteobacteria > Aeromonadales > Aeromonadaceae > Aeromonas > Aeromonas sp. ASNIH8. The sequence continues at coordinate 36,953 of NZ_PQLN01000007.1, forward strand.
CCCCGGTTTCGAGCAGCCCTGGGAGCAGGACTTCGGCAAGCCGAGCCGCATCGTCAGCGCCTTTGACATCATGCAGGAAGGGCCCCTTGGCGGCGCCGCCTTCAACAACGAATTCGGTCGCCCAGCCATCCTGGGTTACTTCCGTACCTTCGAAGAGCAGGTGCCGAGCCACAACGGCGTCGAGGTGCGCGGCTACCACAAGCCCATCATGCTGGCGGGCGGTATCGGCAACATCCGCAGCGAGCACGTCCAGAAAGGGGAGATCCCGGTGGGGGCGGCCCTCATCGTGCTGGGTGGTCCGGCCATGAACATCGGCCTGGGTGGCGGCGCAGCCTCCTCCATGGCTTCCGGTCAGTCTGCCGAAGATCTCGACTTCGCCTCCGTGCAGCGTGACAACCCCGAGATGGAGCGTCGTTGCCAGGAAGTGATCGACCGCTGCTGGCAACTGGGGGACGACAACCCGATTGTCTTCATCCACGATGTGGGCGCCGGTGGTCTCTCCAACGCCATGCCGGAGCTGGTGAGCGACGGGGATCGCGGTGGTCGCTTCGACCTGCGTGCCATTCCGAACGACGAGCCGGGCATGAGCCCGCTGGAAGTCTGGTGCAACGAATCCCAGGAGCGCTATGTGCTGGCCGTGGCCCAGGACAAGCTGCCTCTGTTCAAGGCCTTGTGCGAGCGCGAACGCGCCCCCTATGCCGTCATCGGCACCGCCACCGAAGAGAAGCATCTCACTCTCTCTGATGATCACTTTGACAACCAGCCCATCGATCTGCCGCTGGACGTGCTGCTTGGCAAGGCGCCCAAGATGCACCGCGACGTGCAGAGCCTGCCTGCCCAGGGCAAGGCGCTGCAACTGGACGGCATCACCCTCGGCGACGCCGCAGAGCGCGTGCTGCGCCTGCCGACCGTGGCGGAGAAGTCCTTCCTCATCACCATCGGCGATCGCACCGTAACGGGCCTCGTCAACCGCGACCAGATGGTCGGCCCCTGGCAGATCCCGGTGGCTGACTGCGCCGTCACCGCCGCGACCTACGACAGCTACCACGGTGAAGCCATGTCCATGGGCGAGCGCACCCCGGTGGCGCTGCTCTCTCATGCCGCCTCCGCCCGCATGGCGGTGGCCGAGGCCTTGACCAACCTGGCACCGGCCAATATCGGCTCCCTCAAGCGGGTCAAGCTCTCCGCCAACTGGATGTCCGCCGCCGGTCACCCGGGGGAAGATGCGGGTCTCTACGAGGCGGTGAAGGCGGTGGGCGAGGAGCTCTGCCCGGCCCTTGGCATCACCATCCCGGTGGGCAAGGACTCCATGTCCATGAAGACCCGCTGGCAGCAGGACGGCGAGGAGCGCAGCGTCACCTCGCCGCTCTCCCTGCTCATCTCCGCCTTTGCCCGGGTCGAGGACGTGCGCAATACCGTGACCCCGCAACTGCGCACCGATCTCGGTGAGACCGACCTTATCCTCATCGACCTTGGCAACGGCAAGCAGCGCCTCGGCGCCTCGGCCCTGGCCCAGGTTTACCGCCAGCTTGGGCAAAGTGCCCCGGATCTGGACAACCCGGTCCAGCTCAAGGGCTTCTTCAACGCCATCCAGGCGCTGGTGGCGGATCGCAAGCTGATTGCCTACCACGACCGCTCCGACGGCGGCCTCTTCGTCACCCTGACCGAGATGGCGTTTGCCGGTCACTGCGGCCTCGATATCCAGCTCGATCGCGTGGGTGGCGACCTGCTGCCGGCCCTGTTCAACGAGGAGCTGGGGGCCGTCATCCAGGTTCGTCGCGAAGACAAGGAAGCGGTGCTGACCCTGCTGGCCGGTCACGGTCTGGCAGCCTGCTCCCATGTGCTGGGCACGGTGCGCGAAGACGACCTCATCCTGTTCCAGCGTGCCGGCAGCGAGGTGTATCGCGCCAGCCGCACCGCCCTTCGCACCATCTGGGGCGAGACCAGCTGGCAGATGCAGCGCCTGCGTGACAACCCGGAGTGCGCCGATCAGGAGCATGCCGCCCGCCAGGACGCCACCGATCCGGGTTTGCAGGCCAGGCTCACCTACAACCCGTCCGACGACGTGGCCGCGCCCTATATCGCTCGCGGGGTTTCTCCCCGTCTGGCGGTGCTGCGCGAGCAGGGGGTCAACTCCCACGTGGAGATGGCGGCCGCCTTTGACCGCGCCGGCTTCACCGCTGTCGACGTGCACATGAGCGACATCCTCGAGGGGCGCATCAAGCTGGAAGATTTCCAGACCCTGGTGGCCTGTGGCGGCTTCTCCTACGGCGACGTGCTGGGGGCGGGGGAAGGCTGGGCCAAGTCCATCCTGTTCAACGACAACGCCCGTGAGCAGTTCCAGCGCTTCTTCGAGCGCGGCGATACCCTCTCCCTGGGGGTGTGCAACGGCTGCCAGATGATGTCCAACCTGCGTGACCTCATCCCGGGGGCCGATCTCTGGCCGCGCTTCGTGCGCAACCGTTCCGAGCGCTTCGAGGCGCGCTTTAGCCTGGTGGAAGTGCAGGACTCCCCGTCCGCCTTCTTCGCCGGGATGGCGGGCTCCGTGATGCCGATTGCCGTCTCCCACGGGGAAGGGCGCGTGGAAGTGCGCGATGCTGCTCACCTGGCTGCGCTGCAACAGAGCGGTCTGGTGGGGCTGCGTTTCGTGGACAACCGCGGCAACGTCACCGTGCAATACCCGGCCAACCCCAACGGCTCCCCTGACGGTATCACCGCGGTGACCAGTGCGGACGGCCGCGCCACCATCATGATGCCGCACCCGGAGCGGGTGTTCCGCACCGTGGCCAACTCCTGGCACCCGGACAACTGGGGCGAGGATGGCGCCTGGATGCGCATGTTCCGCAATGCTCGGGTTCGCCTGGGTTAATCCCGCGCGTACTTGAGCTCCGAATCAGAACCGGCCCCCGTGGCCGGTTTTTTTATGGGCGAGTGAGTTGTCGATGCTGAAAGCGTCGAAGAACTGTGGCCCATAGAGCACTGACAGGAATAAGGGACTCCAATTACTTGGTAAAGTATCCCTTCCGAATTACACAGGGAAAATCGATACATAACAGGACCTTGGAAGGAGCTTTAAATGGAATCGCCACTTAAGGTTTTGTGCATTTATAGGGATGAACAATGAATCGCCCCTACTTTCCTAGACACCTCAAGAGCCTCAAACTGAGGTCAATCAGGAGGTGTTATGAGCAAGCAGCAACGTTACACAGAAGAATTCAAACTGGCAGCCGTCAAGCAGGTGACTGAGCGCAATTACCCAGTAGCAGAGGTCGCTGAACGACTTGGTATTTCCAGCCACAGTCTTTATGTCTGGATCAAACGCTACAGCCAACCCGAAGCGCAGCAACAGGATGACTCCAGCCAGCAAGCCGAAATTCGGCGCCTCAAGGCTGAACTGCGTCGCGTCACCGATGAGCGAGATATCTTAAAAAAGGCCGCCGCGTACTTTGCCAAGCTGTCAGGGTAAGGTACGCCTTCATCCGGGAGCACGCGTCCGCACATCCCATCCGCAGACTGTGTCGGATGATGAATGTCCACCCGAGCGGTTATTACGCCTGGCAGCACCAGCCTTTATCTGCCCGAGCCCTGGAAGACCAACGCCTTCTTGGCCAGATCAAGCAATGTTGGCTAGAAAGCGGGGGCATCTATGGTTATCGCAAGATCCGGGATGACCTGCGAGAGATGGGCGAGACCTGTGGGAAACACCGGGTGGCGCGATTAATGCGTCATGAAGGTTTACGTTCACAAACCGGTTATCGCCGCCGTCCCGGTCATTATGGTGGCCGGCCAACGGTGGTTGCACCGAACCATCTTGAACGCCAGTTCGATGTGACTGAGCCAAATAAGGTCTGGGTAACAGACATCACTTATATCCGAACCCATGAAGGTTGGCTCTATCTGGCCGCGGTATTGGATTTGTTCTCACGACAAGTCATTGGTTGGTCAATGGGGCCACGTATCGACCGAGAGCTGGCTATCAGCGCGTTACTGATGGCGGTGTGGCGACGGCGACCGGAGCAGGAAGTGCTGGTTCATTCCGACCAAGGGAGCCAGTTTAGCAGCTATGACTGGCAGGATTTTTTGCGGGATCATCGGCTTAAGGCCAGCATGAGCAGACGTGGCAATTGTCATGATAACGCGGTGGCGGAGAGTTTCTTCCAGCTCCTAAAACGCGAGCGGATCCGACGTAAAACCTATGCGGATCGCGAGGAAGCCCGGCAGGATGTGTTCGATTACATTGAAATGTTTTACAACCCCAAGCGCCGGCACAGTTTCAACCATGGGCTATCGCCAGTAGAGTGTGAAAAGCAATATTTCGAGCGGCTCGAAAGTGTCTAGAGAAGCCGGGGCGATTCACTTCCTGCTCCACAAAACAGGGGTTGTCACCCTGTATTGCCACTTCATGCCCATGGAGTGAACAAGGGGAGGGTGCAACCTATTTAGCACCTGCGCCACGTGAGTCCCCTTGATTGACCAGCTTAGGCCCCAGTGGCCGGTCTTTTCATAGGGCGAGTGAGGCGTTCTGAGGCGTTCTTCAATCCTGTGAGTCGATGGCCGGTTGCAGATACGCAGCGGTTAGAGCAGCGTAGAGAGGGGAGGGGGTTGGTATCCTGAACCGGAATGCCACAAGGAGCGGCACCCCGGGAGATAAAAAAACCGGCCTCAGGGGCCGGTTTTTGTTGTGTGCCAGGGGCTTAACGCAGCACCACGTGCTGGAAGCCCTGCACCAGGCTGATGACAGGCTGGGGGTAGATGCCGAGCAAGACCACCAGAATGGCGGAGAGCAGCACCACCAGGCCCCCGGAGGAGAAGGCCCAGTCGGCCCTGGCATCGCGTAGTTGCATGCCGGGTTCACGCAGGTAGAGGGTGACCATGACCCGCAGGTAGTAGTAGAGCCCCAGGGCACTGCCGAGCACGATGGCGCCACTGAGCCACCACAGCTTGGCATCGACGGTGACGCCGATGAGGTAGAACTTGCCGATGAACCCCAGCGTCATGGGGATACCCGCGAGGGAGAGCATCATCACCGTCATCACCGCCGTCAGATAGGGGCGCTTCCAGAACAGACCGCGATAACTGTGCAGGGAGTCCGCATCCTTGCCGCGATAGGGGCTGGACATCATGCTGATGACGCCGAAGGCCCCCAGGCTGGTGAACAGGTACATCAGCAGATAGACGCCGGCCGCTTCCACCGGCATCTCGCCGAGGCGGCTTGCCACCACCACTGCCAGCAGATAGCCGAAGTGGGAGATGGAGGAGTAACCCATCATCCGCTTGATGTTGGTCTGGATCAGCGCCAGGAGGTTGCCGACCACGATGGAGATGACTGCCATGGCCGCCAGCAGCCAGTGGATCATGGGATCCGAGGTGGCGGGTACCGCCAGGTAGAAGCGCAGCAGCACGCAGAACACGGCTATCTTGCTCACGGTGGCGAGGAAGGTGGCCACCGGTGCCGGCGCCCCTTCATAGACGTCCGGGGTCCAGAGGTGGAAGGGGGCGAGGGACAGCTTGAACGCAAAGCCGACCAGCATCAGGCCAAAGCCCCCCATCAGCAGCGGATGGTGAGCCGGGCTCTGGGCCAGTGTCACACCGAGATCGCTGAAGCTCAGGCTTCCGGCCTGGGCGTAGAGCAGTGCCATGCCGAACAGCAGGAAGGCGGTGGCACTGGCGGAGAGCACCATGTACTTGATGCTGGCTTCCAGCGAGTGCCGCTCGCGATAGGCATACCCCACCAGACCGAACATGGGCAGGGTCAGCATCTCGATCCCGATGAAGAGCGAGGCGAGGTGACGGGAGGCCGCCAGCACCAGACCACCTGCGGTGGCGATGAGCAGCAGCAGGTAGAACTCTTCCCGGTTGTCCGGATAGCCCTTGAGCCAGGTGCGACCGAAGGTACAGGTGGCCAGGGCCCCGATGAGCACCAGCCCCATGTAGAAGACCGCGTAAGCGTCTACTTGCAGCAGGGGAGTGACCCCCTGATCCCCCTGGGCCATCACGATGGGCAGGGAGAAGAGCGCGAGGTTGAGGCCGATGATGGTGACCACGAAGGCGGTGTCGTCACAGCGCTTCCAGGCGATGGCCAGCATCAGGGCCACCATGGCCCCCGTGGTCAGCAACAGGGGCAGCAGGGCCAGCAGTTGAGAAACAGTAAACGTCATGACAGTGCTCCCGACATGGACAAGGAAGGCGAAAGAGAAAGCATCATTGCAGCGCCCCCGTGCCCGGCAGCGCGTACCAGTGCAGCACGCTCAGGAGGCTGCTGCTGGCGGTGTCGAGCACCGGCTGGGGATAGAGACCGAGCAGCACCAAGAGGCCGGCGATGGTCAGCATCATGGTCAGTTCCCGGGTATCCAGCCCCTTGAGCATGCTCTCCTCCCGGGGCGTCCCGAAGCAGGCCCGTTGCAGCATGATGAGGGAGTAGACCGAGGCCAGCACCAGCCCGAAGGTGGCGATGACGGTGATGACGGGGGCCACCTGGAAGCTGCCGATGAGGATCAGGAACTCGCCGACGAAGTTGCCGGTCCCCGGCATCCCGAGGGATGCGACGGAGAAGAACAGCATCACGCCGGGCAGGTAGCGCAGCCGTCCCCAGAGACCGCCCATCTGGCGCAGATCCCGGGTGTGCAGGCGCTCGTAGAGCTGGCCGCACAGGATGAAGAGGCCGGCGGCCGAGAGCCCGTGGGCGATCATCTGCACCACGGCGCCTTGCAGGGCGAGCTCGCTGCCGGAGTAAATGGCGATCATCACGAAGCCCATGTGGGAGATGCTGGTGTAGGCCACCAGCCGCTTGATGTCGGTCTGGGCAAAGGCCAGCAGGGCGCCATAGACGATGCCGATGAGGCCGAGCACCATGGCGTAGGGGGCAAACTCGGCGGACGCCTCGGGGAAAAGCGGCAGAGTGAAGCGCAGCAGGCCGTAGGCCGCGGTTTTCAGCAAGATGCCCGCCAAGTCCACGGAGCCTGCGGTGGGCGCCTGGCTGTGGGCATCAGGGAGCCAGCCATGGAGTGGCACCAGGGGCATCTTGACCGCGAAGGCGATGAAGAAGCCCAGCATCAGCAGCCACTGTACCGTGCTGCTCATGGGGGTGTTGAGCAGTTCCTGATAGTTGAAGGTGAAGACACCGGTGGCGGCGTGGTGGGTCAGTACCAGGCCCAGGATGGCCACCAGCATGATGAGGCCGCTCGCCTGGGTGTAGATGAAGAACTTGGTGGCGGCGTTGATGCGCGACTTGCCATCGGTGACCGAGTGGCCCCAGAGCGCGATCAGGAAGTACATCGGCACCAGCATCATCTCCCAGAAGAAGAAGAAGAGGAACAGATCCACCGCCATGAAGACGCCGAGCACGCCCCCCAGGATCCACAGCAGGTTGAGGTGGAAGAAACCGATGCGCTGGACGATCTCCTTCCAGGAACAGAGGATGGCCAGCACGCCGATGAAGCTGGTGAGGATCACCATCAGGAGCGACAGCCCGTCCACGGCGAGGTGCAGGGAGATGCCGAAGCGGGGGATCCAGGGTTGTTGCCACTCGGCTGCCCAGACGGGGAGGCCGGGGTTGGCGAGGGTGAAGTCACCACCGAGCCAGATGGCGCTGGAGAGCACCAGACAGGCGCTCATGGAGGCGAGGGCCACCCAGCGGACAAACTGTCCGCCGAGCCGCTCCATCTGCCAGCAGAGCAAGCCGCCGATGAAGGGAATTAGCAAGATCCAGAGTAAGGTCACGATATCAGCTCTCATCTAGGTTCTAGTCGGGCAGGCGCTGAGCCTGCCACACAATATTGGGCTCATGGATCAGCCGAGCAGCAGCAGGGCCAGGATCAGGGCGGCGCCCATCCCCATGGAGGCTGCGTACCAGCGCAACTTGCCGGAGACGGTCCAGGCCAGCAGCTGATGCCCCCCCTGGGCCAGCACGGCGGGCAGGTTCATCATCCTGTCCAGCGGATCCTTGCCGAGCAGGCGAGTCGCCAGCAGGTAGGGTTTGACCCAAATCAGGTCATAAAGCCAGTCAAAGCCCCAGGCATTGAACCAGAGGGTGGACAGAGCCCGCCCCGGTGCACTCTCGGCGATCCCCTTCGCCAGGCGACGTTCGCCGAGGAAGAGGAAGGCGGCCAGCGCAATGCCTGCCACGGCGATGACGCCGGAGAGGATCTCGAGGCCATGGCGTCCCTCTTCGATGTGATCCCCGGGGCCTGCCGGCAGTACTCCGGCGAGCGGCGGCACGATGAGGGCGCCGACGCCGGTGGAGAGCACCAGCAGCACCAGCAGTGGCAGATGGTGGGCAAGGCCGTGACCTTTGTGCGCCTCGGTCTGCGCCTTGCCGTGGAAGGCGATGAAGATGAGGCGGAAGGTGTAGAGGGAGGTCAGGAAAGCCCCCCCCAGACCGGCCCACAGCAGGGCGCTCTGGCCACTGGCCTGCACCTGCCAGAGGATGGCGTCCTTACTGTAGAAACCGGCGGTCACCAGCGGCAGCGCGGCCAGGGCCGAGCCCCCCACCAGGAAGCAGGCATAGACCAGTGGCAGCGATTTGCGCAGCCCCCCCATCTTGAAGATGTTCTGTTCGTGGTGGGTCGCATTGATCACGGCCCCGGCAGAGAGGAACAAGAGCGCCTTGAAGAAGGCGTGGGTCATCAGGTGGAAGATGGCCCCTTCCCAGGCACCGACCCCCAGGGCCAGGAACATGTAGCCAATCTGGCTCATGGTGGAGTAGGCCAGGATCCGCTTGATGTCGGTCTGTACCAGGGCGGCGAAGCCCGCCAGTACCAAGGTAATGGCACCGACCAGGGCCACCAGATGGAGGATCTCCGGTGCCAGCAGGAAGAGGCCGTGGGTGCGGGCGATGAGATAGACACCAGCGGTCACCATGGTGGCCGCGTGGATCAGCGCCGAGACCGGGGTCGGGCCCGCCATGGCGTCCGCCAGCCAGGTCTGCAGCGGCAGCTGGGCGGATTTGCCGACCGCGCCGCCGAGCAGCATCAGGCAGGCGAACGACAGGGCAGGGGAGCCTTCTGCGAACATCGCGGGGGCGCGCACCAGCAGCTCGTGAATGTTGAGGGTGCCGAGCTCGCGATAGAGCACGAAGAGCCCGATGGCGAGGAAGACGTCGCCGACCCGGGTCACCACGAACGCCTTGAGGGCGGCGGCGCCGTTGTTGCGATCCTTGTAGTAGAAGCCGATCAGCAGGTAGCTGCACAGCCCCACTCCTTCCCAGCCCAGATAGACGAACAGCAGGTCATCGGCCAGCACCAGGAACAGCATGCTGGCGATGAAGAGGTTGGTGTAGGTGAAGAAGCGTGAATACCCCTCTTCCCCACGCATGTACCAGGAGGCGAACAGGTGGATGAAGAAGCCCACCCCGGTCACGACCCCCAGCATGGTCAGTGACAGCCCGTCCAGGGAGAGACGGAAGGCGGGCTGGAACTCGCCCACCGTCATCCACTGCCACAGGGTCTGGGTATAGACGCCGCCTTCCGGCATGGTATTGAGAAAATCGATGCCGACCCACAGGGTAGTGAGGGCCGAGAGACCGATGCTGCCGACACCGATGAGCGCCGAGGTGCGCTCGCCGAGGCGGCCGAGGGAGAAGGCCAGCAGCAGCCATCCCAGCAGCGGGAACAGGAAAGTCAGAAATAGGAGGCTCATCCGCGCATCTCGCTCACAGTGTCCACGTTCAGGGTGTGGTAACGACGATAGAGCAGCAGTAACAGGGCGAGGCCGATACTGGCCTCCGCTGCCGCCAGAGAAATCACCAGTATGTACATGATCTGGCCGTCGGCCTGGGCCCAGCGGCTACCCGCCACCACGAACGCCAGGGCGGACGCGTTCATCATGATTTCGATACTCATGAGGATAAACAATAGGTTGCGGCGTATCAGCAGGCCGCACAGGCCGATGGCAAACAAAATGGCCGCCAGCAGGAGGCCGTGCTCCATGGGAATTCCACTCATCGCCATGCTCCTTGTGCTTGCTGGATGGAAAGGGGGCGGGCTGCCGGCAGCGAGCCATGCCTCACCACGGGGATGTCGCTCATTGCTGACCTCCTTCCTGTGTGGTGCGAGGCACGGAGAGCACTTCCCCGCTCTTGTCCTCGCGGCCCAGGTGATAGGCGGTGACCAGACCCGCCAGCAGCAGGATGGAGGCGAGCTCCACCGCCAGCACATAGGGGCCGAACAGGGCGATACCGACCTCCTTGGCGCTGACCTCGGTCAGACCCAGTTCACCGCCGGTCACGCCGAGAATGCCGTGGGCCAGAAAGCCCAGCAAAATGAGGGAGAGCAGGGCCGGGCCACCCCAGGTCATGGGGGTGAGCCACTTCTTCTCCTGATCCTGGGCGCTCCCCAGGTTCAGCATCATCACCACGAACACGAACAGCACCATGATGGCGCCGGCGTAGACGATCACCTGCAGGGCCCCCGCAAAGGCGGCGCCCAGGCAGAAGAAGATCATGGCCACGGCGATGAGGGAGATGATGAGATTGAGCAGCGCATGCATGGGGTTGCTGGTGCTGATCACCCGCAGCGTGCTGTAAACGGCGACCAGGGCCGCGGCATAGAATGCCAGTTCCATGATTGACTCCTAGGGCAGCAGGCTCTTGACATCGATGGGCTTGGCTTCGTTCTCGGCATCCCCTTTGGGTTTGCCGTCGATGGCCATCCCGCTCATGCGGTAGAAGTTGTAGTCCGGGTATTTGCCGGGGCCGCTTATCAGCAGATCTTCCTTCTCGTACACCAGATCCTGGCGACGATACTCCCCCATCTCGAAATCCGGCGTCAGCTGGATGGCGGTGGTGGGGCAGGCCTCCTCGCACAGGCCGCAGAAGATGCAGCGGGAGAAGTTGATGCGAAAGAACTCCGGGTACCAGCGGCCATCTTCCCGCTCCGACTTCTGCAAGGAGATGCAACCGACCGGGCAGGCGACCGCACACAGGTTGCACGCCACGCAGCGTTCGTCGCCATCGGGATCCCGGGTCAGTACGATGCGACCGCGAAAACGGGGGGCGGCGTAGACCGGCTGCTCCGGGTAGCTCAGGGTTTCACGGGGGCGCCAGGCATGGGAGAAGACCATCCCAAGACTGCGCAACTGGGTGCCAACACCCTTGATAATGCTCGTAATTTTCATAGGTGCCTCACTGCACATTTATCAGCACTGGCGTCTGAGCGTTTCCTTGCCGCAGACGGCCGAATCATCGTCATGTCCATCTCGTTTTGCTCACGCATTCATCAGCACCACGGCAGCGGTGACCAGCATGTTGAGCAGGGTCAGGGGCAGGCACACTTTCCAGCCAAAGGACATCACCTGGTCGAAGCGCGGGCGGGGCAGGGAGGCCCGCAGCAGGATGAAGAACACCATGAAACAGGCTGTCTTCAGGGCGAACCAGATGAAGGGCGGCAGCCAGGGGCCGTGCCAGCCACCGAAGAAGAGGGTCACGATGAGGGAAGAGATCAGCACGATGCCGATGTACTCCCCCACGAAGAAGAGACCCCACTTCATGCCCGCGTACTCGATGTGATAGCCGTCGGCGAGCTCCTGCTCGGCCTCCGGCTGGTCAAACGGGTGGCGGTGGGTGACGGCGACCCCGGCAAACAGGAAGGTGATGAAGCCCAGGATCTGGGGGATCACGTTCCACATGCCGGCCTGGGCCTCGACGATGTCACGCAGGTTGAAGCTGCCGGTCTGGATGACGATGCCCATGAGCGAGAGGCCAAGGAACACCTCGTAGGAGAGGGTCTGGGCCGAGGCGCGCAGGCTGCCGAGCAGGGAGTACTTGTTGTTGCTCGACCAGCCGGCGAACAGCACGGCATAGACCGCCAGCCCGGCGATCGCCAGGATATAGAGCAGCCCCACGTTGAGATCCGCCACGCCCCAGGTGGGGGTGATGGGCACCACCGCAAACGCCAGGATGAAGGCGGTGAAGGCGATGATGGGGGCCAGCACGAAGATCCGGCGATCCGCAAAGGGCGGGATCCAGTCCTCCTTGAAGAACATCTTGACCATGTCGGCCGCCAGTTGCAGCAGGCCGAAGGGGCCAACCCGGTTGGGGCCGTAACGGTCCTGCCACAGTGCCAGCAGGCGGCGCTCAATGAAGCTCATGAAGGCGCCGGCCCCCACGATCCCCACGAGCACGACCAGGGCCTTGCCGACCTCGATCAGCAGATCCATCAGAGAGTCGCTCATGCGATGACCTCCTGCAGGTTATCGATCAGGGCGTGGTGCAGGGCGGTCGGCAGGCCGTTCACCCCGAGTGGCAACCCTGCCAGGCCCGGAGCCAGCGCATCGCTCAGGCGAAGACGCAGGCGCCAGTGGTTGCCACCCCAGGAGAAGGCCACCAGTGCGTCAGGGGACAGTGCCAGGCGTGCGGCATCCGCCGGGTTCAGTACCAGGGTGGGTTCCCCCATGCGAGCCTGGATGACCGGGCTTCTGGCGGAGAGCTCCTCGCCACCGAACAGCTGGTCATAGCTCACCACCTGGAGGGATGCGGCGGGCAGGAAGGGGGCCGGGATGGCGCCAAACCAGCCCAGGTTGCCTTCGCCCGGCTCCAGCAGGCGGCGACCGGGATCCCCGGCACGCAGGTTGCCACCCACCTCGTCCTGGAACTTGTTCCAGGCGGAGGGGGAGTTCCAGCCCGGCGCCCAGGCAAACGGTACCTGGGAGAGGGGCTGGCGGGCACCGGCGTAGCCTTCCATGGAGAAGGCGAACGGTGAATCGGGATCCTGGGCGACTCTGGGCTCGCTCACGTTCTGGTTCGCCAGCATGGAGGTGCGACCACTGTAGCGGTGCGGCTCGCGGGCGAGCTTCATGCCGCGGATGCGCAGGCCGGCGTTGGGAGCAGGCTCGCGCATGGTGCTGAGCTGCGGGGTGCTGGCGGCGCACTCGGCGCTCACGTCGTCGAAGGTGCTCCAGCGCAGGGGCTTGCGCGCCAGCGTCCCCTGCAGGGCGGCCAGCCAGCGCCAGCCCTCGCGCACCTGGATGTCGGCGTCGTAGAAGGCGGGGGAATAGACCTGGAAGAAGCGCTGGGCGCGGCCTTCCATGTTGATAAGCGTCCCGTCGCCTTCGGCGAAGCTGGCGGCGGGCAGCACCAGGCTCGCCTTCTTGGCGGTCTGGGTGTCCTGGTGGTCCACCAGCAGTAGGTGCTGCAGGCGATCCAGGGCGGCATCCACCCGGCTGCGCGGCGCACGGCGGTAGAGATCGTTCTCAAGCACCACCAGGGCGAGCTGCTCCTCCCTTTCGATACGCTCGAGGGCGCTCTCCAGCGGGGCGGCATCCCGGGCCAGCATGGCCAGCCCCAGGCTGTTGGCCTCCTGGGCCACCAGGGCGAGCTCCACGGCCTGGCCGCGGCCCTTGAGGGCGCGGGCGATGTTGCTGGCCGCCTCGATCAGCGCCAGTGAACGGGCACCATTGCCTGCGATGATGAGGGGCTTCCTGGCGCTGCCCAGCAGTTCGGCCCAGCGGGTGGCCAGGGCCTGCTGCTCGGGGGCGAGATCCGTCGGCGCCGGGGCGGTGCCGTCAAGCAGGTGCGCGATGGCAAAGCCGAGGCGCGCCTGATCCGCGTGAGGGGCGTGCAGGGTGCCGCTCGCCACGTCGTCCAGACGGGTGGCGTCCAGGCTGGTGATGAGCAGGGGATAGCGCTCGTTCTGGGCCAGGGTCTGCACCGCAGCGACCTGCCAGAGATCCACCTTCAGCTTGCGGGCGATCTCGCGGCCCTTGCCCTTGACCGCCTGGCGCAGGGCCAGGGCGATGCGGGCGGCAGTCTGGGTGACGTCCTCGCCGAGCACCAGCACGGCGTCGGCCTCCTCCATGTCGCGCAGGCTGGGGGTGCGCACACCGCTCTGCTCCAGGATCTGCAGCATCTTCTGCAGGCAGGCCCACTCGCTCTGCTCAACACCAGAGTAGAAGTTGGCGGCGCCCACCAGCTCGCGCAGGGCGAAGTTGCTCTCAAGAGACGCGCGGGGCGAGCCGATGCCGATGACGCCGGAGGCGGTGCGCAGGGCGTCCGCGGCGCGGTTCAGGGCACCGTCCACCGTGATGGCCAGCTTGTCGCCGCCATCTTGCAAGAGGGGCTGGCGGGGACGGTCGGCCAGGTTGACGTGACCGTAGCCGAAGCGGCCGCGATCGCACAGGAAGTAGTGGTTGAGGGCGCCGTGGAAGCGGTTTTCGATGCGGCGCAGCTCGCCGTAGCGCTCACCCGGGCTGATGTTGCAGCCAACCGAGCACCCCTGGCAGATGCTGGGGGCGAACTGCATGTCCCACTTGCGGTTGTAGCGCTCGGAGTGGGTCTTGTCAGTGAAGACGCCGGTGGGGCAGACCTCCACCAGGTTGCCGGAGAACTCGCTCTCCAGGGTGCCATCCTCGACCCGGCCGAAGTAGACGTTGTCGTGGGCGCCATAGACCCCGAGATCCTCGCCGCCGGCGTAATCCTTGTAGTAGCGCACGCAGCGGTAGCAGGCGATGCAGCGGTTCATCTCGTGGTTGATGAAGGGGCCCAGATCCTGGTTCTGGTGGGTGCGCTTGGTGAAACGATAGCGGCGGCTGTTGTGGCCGGTCATCACCGTCATGTCCTGCAGGTGACAGGCGCCGCCCTCTTCACACACCGGGCAGTCGTGGGGGTGGTTGGTCATCTGCCACTCCACCACCGTCTTGCGAAACTCCTTCGCCTCTTCGTCCTCGATGGAGATATAGGTGCCATCGGTGGAGGGGGTCATGCAGGACATGACCAGGCGGCCGCGCTTGTCGTCGGCATTCTGATACTGTTTGACCGCGCACTGGCGGCAGGCACCGACGCTACCCAGCGCCGGGTGCCAGCAAAAATAGGGGACGTCCAGACCCAGCGACAGACAGGCTTGCAGCAGGTTGTCTGCCCCGTCTACCTCGTACTCTTTACCGTCTACATGAATGGTTGCCATACAACTTCCCTGAAACCTGTTTTATGAAATCGGCTATTGCCCGATGCGTCCTGGCGCTTACCAGCGCTCGCCCAGCAGGTTGGGCTGGATACCCTTGAACAGCTTGTGATTGTCGTGGGGCGCCTTGACCCCGGCCTCGAATTCGGACCGGAAGTACTTCATCGCACTGCCAAGGGGCTCGACGGCGCCGGGGGCATGGGCGCAGAAGGTCTTGCCCGGGCCGAGGAAACTGACCAGCTGCTCCAGGGTGGCGAGATCCTCGGGTTGGCCCTCGCCCCGCTCCAGCGCCCGCAGCAGCTTGACGCTCCAGGGCAGGCCGTCGCGGCAGGGGGTGCACCAGCCGCAGGATTCGCGGGCGAAGAACTCCTCCATGTTGCGCAAGAGGCTCACCATGTTGATGCTGTCGTCCACCGCCATGGCGAGGCCCGTTCCCATCCGGGTGCCGACCTTGCCGATGCCGCCGGCATACATCTGGGCATCCAGGTGCTCGGGCAGCAGGAAGCCGGTACCGGCGCCGCCAGGCTGCCAGGCTTTCAGGCGATAACCGGGCTTCATGCCGCCGGCATAGTGCTCGAACAGCTCGCGGGCCGTGATGCCAAAGGGCAGCTCCCAGAGGCCGGGGTTGTTCACCTTGCCGGAGAAGCCCATCAGCTTGGTGCCGTGATCCTCGGAGCCAGGCAGCGCCAGTCCCTTGTACCATTCGACACCGTTGCCGATGATGGCGGGCACGTTGCACAGGGTCTCGACGTTGTTGACGCAGGTGGGCTTGCCCCAGACGCCGGAGACGGCGGGGAAGGGGGGCTTGGCGCGCGGGTTGGCGCGCCGTCCTTCCAGGGAGTTGATAAGCGCCGTCTCTTCGCCGCAGATGTAGCGACCGGCGCCGGTGTGGACGAACAGCTCGAAGTCAAAGCCCGAGCCCAGGATGTTCTTGCCGAGGAGCCCCGCGGCCTTGGCCTCTTCCACGGCGCGGCGCAGGTGGATGGCGGCATCCACGTACTCGCCGCGCAAGAAGATGTAGCCACGGTAGGCCTTGAGGGCCTTGGCCGAGATGATCATCCCCTCGATCAGCAGGTGGGGCAGCTGCTCCATCAGCAGCCGATCCTTGTAGGTGTTCGGCTCCATCTCGTCGGCGTTGCAGAGCAGGTAACGGATGCTCATGCTCTCGTCCTTGGGCATCAGGCCCCACTTCACCCCGGTGGAGAAGCCGGCGCCGCCGCGCCCCTTGAGGCCGGCGTCCTTGACGGTGCTGACGATGTCGTCCGGGCTCATCTGGCTCAGCGCCTTGCGGGCGGCCTCGTAGCCCTGCTTGGCCTGGTACTCCTCGAGCCAGACCGGCTGGCCGTCGTCCCGCAGGCGCCAGGTGAGCGGGTGAGTCTCGGCGGCGCGGGGGATGCGGTTGGCGGTGCCGAGGGAGGCGAGTGTCTTGCCTGGCTGGATGCTCATGGGTAGGCCTCCAAGGTCTTGAGCAGGCTGACGGCGTCGAGCCCGCCGTAGGTGTCGTCATCGATCATGATGGCCGGCCCCTTGTCGCAGTTGCCGAGACAGCAGACGGGCAGCAGGGTGAAACGACCGTCCGGGGAGGTCTGGCCGGGGGCCAGATTGACGACCTCTTTCAGACCGGCCAGCAGCTGCTCGTGGCCGTTGATGTAGCAGACCATGCTGTCGCAGACGCGGATGATGTGACGACCCACCGGCTGGCGGAAGATCTGGCTGTAGAAGGTGGCGACCCCTTCCACGTCGCTGGCGGGGATGCCGAGCTCGGCGCCGATGGCGTGAATGGCGCCGTCAGGCACCCAGCCACGGGCCTGTTGCACTATCTTGAGCGCTTCGATGCTGGCTGCACGGGGATCTTCGTAGTGGTGTTTCTCGTGTTCGATGGCATCGCGCTCAGCCTGGCTCAGGACGAAATCTCCCTGCTGGCTGCTGCATGCCCCTTGCCCTTGTGGGGTCTGGTTATTGTGACACTGACATTGGCTCATGACTTGACCTTTTGTGGCTTGTCCCTTTACTGCGCGTCTTGCCCTTCGCCCCGGCTGCCGGGGCGAGAGGACTCAACGATCCACATCTGACATAACGAAATCGATACTGCCTAGGTAGACGATAAGATCCGACACCATCTGGCCGCGGATCACCGAGGGGATCTGCTGCAGGTGAGCAAAGCTCGGGGTGCGGATCCGGGTCCGGTAGCTCATGGTGGAGCCGTCGCTGGTCAGGTAATAGCTGTTGACCCCCTTGGTCGCCTCTATCATCTGGAAGGACTCGGCGGCCGGCATGACAGGCCCCCAGGAGACTTGCAGGAAGTGAGTGATCAGGGTTTCGATGTCCTGCAGGGTGCGCTCTTTGGGCGGTGGCGTGGTGAGCGGGTGATCCGCCTTGAAGGGGCCCTCAGGCATGTTTTTCATGCACTGCTCGATAATGGACAGGCTCTGGCGGATCTCCTCGATGCGCACGGTGGCGCGGTCGTAGGCGTCCCCGTTGCTACCCACCGGCACCTCGAACTCGAACTGATCGTAACCGGAATAGGGGCGCCATTTGCGCACGTCAAAGTTGAGCCCCGTGGCCCGCAGACCGCCCCCCGTGGTGCCCCAGGCCAGGGCCTGGGCCGTGTTGTAGGCGGCGACGCCTATGGTGCGGCCCCGCAGTATGCTGTTGCGCATGGCCGCCTTTTCATACTCCATCAACCGCTTGGGCAGCCAGCTCAACAGGTTGTCCTGGATGAGGCGGGTCCAGCCGGCAGGCAGATCGTGGGCCACGCCGCCGATGCGGAACCAGGCCGGGTGCATGCGGGCCCCGGTGATGGCCTCGATGATGGTGTAGATCTTCTGGCGGTCCGTGAAGGTGAAGAAGACCGGGGTCATGGCCCCCACGTCCTGAATGTAGGTGCCAAGGAACAGCAGGTGGCTCTGGATACGGAACAGCTCCGCCATCATCACCCGGATCATGTCGACCCGCGCCGGCACCTTGATGCCGGCCAGCTTCTCGACCGCCAGCACATAGGGCAGGTTGTTCATCACGCCGCCCAGGTATTCGACCCGGTCGGTGTAGGGGATGTAGCTGTGCCAGGACTGGCGCTCGCCCATCTTCTCGGCGCCGCGGTGGTGATAGCCGATGTCGGGCACGCAGTCGCGGATCTCTTCCCCGTCGAGTTGCAGCACTAGGCGGAAGGCGCCGTGGGCGGAGGGGTGGTTCGGCCCGAGGTTCAGGAACATGTAGTCCTCGTTCTCGTTGCCGCGGGCCATGCCCCACTCTTCCGGCTTGAACAGCAGGTTGTCCTGCTCCTGATCCTGCTTGACCGCATCGAGCATGAAGGGATCAAACTCGGTGGCGCGCGCCGGGTAGTCCTTGCGCAGGGGGTGCCCTTGCCAGCTCTTGGGCATCATGATGCGGGTCAGATGAGGGTGGCCATCGAAGGTGATCCCCATCAGATCCCACACTTCCCGCTCGTACCAGTTGGCGTTGGGGAAGTGGCGGCTGACGGTGGGCAGATGGAGATCGCTCTCCTTGAGCGCCACTTTCAGCATCACGTCGGCGTTACGGTCGATGGAGATGAGGTGATAGAAGACGGTAAAGTCGCTCTCTGGCAGGCCGTGGCGATGGCTGCGCATCCGTTCGTCGGTGGCGCTGAGATCGAACAGCATCACGAAGGGGGAGGGCAGCTTTTGCAAGAAGCCCATCACGTCCAGCAGCAGATCCCGGGAGAGCCAGATGACCGGCACGCCGGTACGGGTACTCTGCACGGTGAAGCGCTCGGCACCGAAGTGGGCGAACAGCTCGCCGACCACCTGGGCATCGGCGTGATCGGCGGTTTGCCACTGGGCCATGGTGTAATTGCTTGGGAATTCTCGAGTCAGTTTCATGATCAGATCTCATCCGGCGTGCGCAGGTTGGTCACGTTGATCCGCTCGCCGCGCTTGCGTTCCTTCTCGGATTGCACCTGGGGACGGTAGATCCCCTGATCCCCCACCACCCAGGAGAGGGGGCGGCGTTCCTTGCCGATGGACTCCTGCAGCAGCATCAGGGCTTGCAGGAAGGCCTCGGGGCGGGGCGGGCAGCCCGGGATGTAGACGTCGACCGGCAGGAACTTGTCGACGCCCTGTACCACGGAGTAGATGTCATACATGCCGCCGGAGTTAGCGCAGGCCCCCATGGAGATGACCCACTTGGGCTCGAGCAACTGCTCATAGAGCCGCTGGATGACAGGGGCCATCTTGATGAAGGGGGTGCCGGCAATCACCATGAAGTCGGCCTGACGGGGGGAGGCTCGTATGACCTCTGCGCCGAAGCGAGCCACGTCGTGGGGAGAGGTGAAGGCGGTACACATCTCCACGTAGCAGCAGGAGATGCCGAAGTTGTAGGGCCAGAGGGAGTTCTTGCGGCCCCAGTTGACGGTGTCTTGCAGCACCTCTTCGAGGCGCCCGATCATGATGCCGCGGGTCGCTTGCTGCGCCAGTGGATCATCGACGGTCTGGCGCTGTTCCTGGGGGTAGCGCTCAACGGGCGCATCCGGGTCAATCCGGGTCAGGGTGTACTTCATGGTGCAACCTCAAAGAGATAATCGGTAGTTCAGTCTGGTTTCTTGTCAGTCAGGACACGCTTTTTCGGGGCCCAGTCGAGGGCACCAATGCGCCACAGGTAGAGGAGGCCTACCAGCAGCAGGGTGATGAAGATGGTGGCTTCGATGAAGCCGACCCAGCCGCTCTCCCGAACGGAGACGGACCAGGCAAAGAGATAGAGGGCTTCGACATCGAAGATGACGAAGAACATGGCGACCAGGTAGAACTTGGCGGAGAAGCGCAGGCGGGCGTTGCCGACGGAATCCACCCCGGATTCGAAGGGTTTGTTCTTGGCACGGCCATAGGCGCGTCCCCCCAGCAAGGCCGCCAGGCCTATCATGGTCAAGCAGATACAGATGGCGCCAATGACATAGACAGCAAAAGCCCAGTGCTGGACGGCAATATCAGCAAACATATAGGTTTTTCCCTAACCAAATTAATCATGTGACTTAACAATGACGTTACGTAGTATGCCACTTTCGTACTGATTTACATGTCATTTCAAAGGATTAATTATTAATCAACGGGATGAAAATTGTGTTTTGCTAGCGGGGTCAACTTTCTCGTTTGAGAATTGTTTTCAATCGTTTTTATGTAGCAGAAAAAAAACGGATAGTTTGAAAATCCGGTGGATGGCAGGAAACAAAAGACCCCGCATGGCGGGGTCTGTTTCAGGGTTGGAGAACGGGGAGGCTCTGCTCTGCCGCCTTGCCCTGGGAGAGCACGATCTCCACCCGGCGGTTGGCCTGGCGGTGAGCCGGGGTATCGTTCGGATAACGGGGTTGGGTATCCGCCACCCCCTGGGCGATCAGCCGTCGTGAATCCAGTTTGGGGTTGGTCAGCAGGGTGTGGGTGATGGTGGCCGCCCGCAGCACCGACAGCTCCCAGTTGTTGCGATAGAGCTCCACCGGCGCCTGGGAGTTGTCGGTGTGACCGGTGACCACCACCATGCCGGGAATGTCCGCCAGCACGTCCGAGACCTTGTTGACCAGGGGAATGAACTGGGGCTGCAAGAAGGCGGAGTCGGCCGGGAACAAGGTCTTCTCGCCGATGCGGATCACCAGTTGGCTGCCAAGCTGCTCCACCTCGATCTCCTTGGACTCGATTTGGCTCTTGAGCTGCTGATCCAGCTTCTGCTTGGTGACCGTGACCCAATCCTGCTCCTTGGTCTTGTGGGGCCAGGACTCCGTGGCCGTAGGTTTCTCCGAGGAGCCGATGGTCTCGTTGAAAGGGTCGGCCGCCGCTGCGGGCGTCTGGGTATCCAGCACCTGCTCTTTCTGGGAGGTATTGGGGGTGGTCTTGGACTCGGGTTCCAGTATGCCTGTGCCCCCCTGCATCACGGGGGAGCCGGCGGGAAGGGAAACCAGCCCTATCTTGCCAAGAGATTCGATAAAGCCCTGAATGAGCACGCGAGTCTCCGACTGCTTGGCCATGGCGAAGGAGTAGAGCACCACGAACAGGGCGAACAGCAGTGTCATGAAGTCGGCGTAGGAGACCAGCCAGCGTTCGTGGTTCTCCGGCGCCTCAGCCTTTTTCTTTTTCGCCACTGTGGCCTCCGAGGTAAGGCTCAAGGGTCACTTGCAGCCGTTGCTGTGACTCGCCGTCCACGATGCAGAGGATGCCGGTGAGGGTCATCTCCTTGTAGTGGCGGATCTGGTGGGCAAACGACTTGTAGCGGTTGCCGAAGGGCAGGAAGATGAGGTTGGCGGCCGACACCCCGTAGATGGTGGCGATAAAGGCCACCGCGATGGCGCCCCCCAGCTTGTCGGGGGCATCCAGCAGGCCCATGGCGTGAATGAGGCCAAATACGGCCCCGACGATCCCCATGGTCGGGCAGTAGCCCCCCATGGCCTCGTAGAATTTGACGGTCTGTTCGATATCTTCCTGCTCGAACTCGATCTCGTTTTCCAGTACCTCGTGGATTTTGGTCTTCTCGTAGCCATCGACCATCATCTGTACCCCTTTTTGCAGGAAGGGATCCTTGATGTCGTCGATCATGCCCTCCAGTGCCAGCATGCCACTGCGCCGTGCATTGCCCGCCAGGGTTTCAAGCAGTTGGGCCTGCTCCAGCATGTCGAGGCGCAGGGGAGTGATGAGCCACTTGAAGCGCTTGAGGGTTTTACCAACCACGGAGAAAGGAAACTGGGTCAGTGCGGCACCGACGGTACCGCCGATCACGATGAGAAAGGCGGGCAGATCGAGCAGGGCGCTGGGGTGCCCCCCTTCTATCATGTTGCCACCCAGAATGGCTGCCAGGGCCAGCAGCAAGCCAATAAGACTCATTTGTCCATATCCCTATGCGATGTGTGAGGCTAGTGTAGCCATTTAACTATCAGTTTTTCAAAACGATATCCAATCGGTGAGCAATATCCGAGAGGTTGCGCAGACCCGGTAGTGTCCGGTGGCATCGGCCTGTGCCGCCTGATCTGCAGAGCAGGTTGACGGTGCCGGCATGGCAGGACGAGGCGGTTATCCAAGTGATATCACAATATACTGTGCTATCTGTGAGAGGGTGTTGGTTATTTATATCGTCACTTTCTCTTTGATTGGCGTAATGCGCTATCAACGAGAGAGGGCTGGCTGCCCTCGGGGCATATCCCTTGTCGGCAGAGAGCAGAGAGCAGAGAGGCGGAAGGGGTGGGATTGGCTGGGCGGCACTTGGCCAGGTATCGCGGCAAGCCGTTTTTTCTGGCCCCGCCGATGACGGGTTTCTCCTGCCAGGGGGTTGGCAGACTCCTTGAAGCAAAAACCGACCCTGGGGTCGATTCTTCAAGCTGTAAGCTGGTTCGGGATTGACTCGCACCATCCCTGGCGCTCGCCCTGCGGGCGGCCTCTGGCCGTCCAGTCGGGCTATCCTGCCCGCCTGTCGACAGGGTTCGAACCGAGCCGCCCATCTTCGGAAGAAGTAAAAGGCCCCGTCTTGCGACGGGGCCTTTTACTTTATTTGGCGGTGAGGGAGGGATGATTCACCACTGCGTGGCTCACCCCTTCGGGGCGACCTGCGGCCGTTCATCGCAGCAAGCTGCTCTGCTCGAACCCGACGAGGCTTCTCACCCTCCCTCCATCGGCATCGGATGTTGCCATGTCACCAGATGCAAAAAACCGACCCTGAGGTCGGTTTTTACAATTTGGCGGTGAGGGAGGGATTCGAACCCTCGTTCTCGTACATTTCAGCACAAATATAACCTTCAATTTCAATAACTTACGCAATGTTTTATTGCAATAAAAGCTATGTAGTTGTCTCAGGTAATTGCTATGAGACTTATTGTACTTTTATATAGAAATTTAATTAAATGTCAACCACATAGGTTGTGGCAATTCACTGCGTTGTTGATCACGGACAATTAAGTTGGAAACCGTGATATTGCAGTTGGAAACTCAACGGCCCTGCAACAGCAAGGCCTTTTTATTTTGTGCGGTGAATATCTGTAATTAAATTACAAAAATGATCTCGGTTGGATCTTTCAAGCAGGTCATGGTCTACCTCTTGTCAATGGTACACATAAAAGCATCATTCACATTGATGCAAAAATAATAGGCGTTGATATTGACTCAGTAGCGTCAGATGCGACACACTGCAACTGCATCATTAACGATGAAGAGATTTTTGTGAAGCTGAACCAAATTGCCACCATCAGTGCTGGGCACCCCTATCGCGGCAAGATCCCGGAGATCGATTCCGGCAGCATGGCCGTGGTGCAGATGAGAGATGCCTCGCCAGAAGGGGGGGTTGACTGGTCTGCCTGCCTTCGTTCTGAGCCTACCAGCAAGAAGGAGCCTGATTGGCTGCAAACCGGCGATATCCTGGTGGCGGCCCGTGGCAGCACTAACTATGCCGTGCTGGTCGATACCGGGCTTGCATCATTGCCCGCCGTAGCCGCCCCTCACTTCTATGTGGTGCGGTTGCATAGCGAGGCGCTCAGTCCCGAATTTCTGGCCTGGCAGCTCAATCAGTCCCCTTGCCAGCGCTACTTCGAGCTTCACTCCGAAGGCAGCGCGGCAAAAAGTATTCGCCGTCAGGTGTTGGAGGAGGCCCCTATCGGTATCCCATCTCTTGCGAGACAGGCTGCCATCATGAAGCTGGCCCACAGCCTGCGTGAAGAACGGAGCCTGATGCAACAACTGCAACGTAACGGCGAGCAGATGATGCAGGCCATCGCTGCCAGCCTGCTCGAACAATCCGATCAGCCAGCGAAATAGTTTCGCTGAGCAGCCCATTTTTCCAAGAAATACCCAAGGAATTGTGACTTATGACTACCTCGATAAACCAGGACGATATCAACAAGGCCCTCTGGTCTGCCTGCGATACCTTCCGGGGCACCATCAGTGCCGATACTTATAAAGATTTCGTGCTCACCATGCTGTTCCTGAAATACATCTCGGATGTCTGGCAGGATCACTACGATGGCTACAAGGCCGAATATGGCGATGAGCCGGAGCTCATTGAAGAGATGCTCAAAAACGAGCGCTTCGTGTTGCCCAAACAGGCCAGTTTCTACAGTCTGTTCGAGCGTCGTCACGAGCCGGGCAATGGCGAGCGGATCGATCAGGCGCTGCACGCCATCGAAGAGGCCAACGGTACCAAGCTCAAAGACGCGGGCAAGAGCGTGTTTCAGGACATCAGCTTCAATACCGACCGCCTCGGCGAAGAGAAGCAGAAGAACACCATACTGCGCCACCTGATGGAAGACTTTGCTAAGGATGAGCTCAACCTCAAGCCCAGCCGGGTCGGCACCCTGGATGTGATCGGCAACGCTTATGAGTACCTTATCAAGAACTTCGCTGCCAGCGGCGGCCAGAAGGCGGGGGAGTTCTATACCCCGCCCGAAGTCTCCGATCTTATCGCCGAGTTGCTGGAGCCGATGCCGGGCGACACCATCTGCGATCCGGCCTGTGGCTCGGGGTCGCTGTTGATGAAGTGCGGCCGCAAGGTGGTGGCAAACCATGGCGAGAAGCACTACGCCCTCTACGGGCAGGAGGCCATCGGCTCTACCTGGTCGCTGGCCAAGATGAACATGTTCCTGCACGGGGAAGACAACCACAAGATCGAGTGGGGCGATACCATCCGCAACCCTAAGCTACTGGATAAAAACGGCGATCTGATGCGCTTTGATATCGTGACCGCCAACCCGCCCTTTTCGCTGGATAAATGGGGTTATGAGGAAGCGGGGAACGATAAGTTCGGTCGCTTCAAGCGCGGGCTCCCGCCCAAGACCAAGGGTGATTACGCCTTTATCCTCCATATGATTGAGACCCTCAAACCCAAGAGCGGCCGCATGGGGGTAGTGGTGCCCCACGGCGTGTTATTCCGGGGTTCCAGCGAGGGCAAGATTCGCCAGGCGCTTATCGACGAGAACCTGCTCGATGCGGTGATCGGCCTGCCGGAGAAACTCTTCTACGGCACCGGCATCCCCGCCGCCATCCTCATCTTTAAAAAGCAGAAGGTGGATGACAATGTGCTGTTTATCGATGCCAGCCGCGAGTTCAAGGCGGGTAAAAACCAGAACCTGTTAAGCGCGGACAATATCGCCAAGATTGTCGCTACCTATCGCAACGGCGGCAATGTCGATAAATACGCTTACCTTGCCTCGCTCAAAGAGATCAAGGAGAACGACTACAACCTCAATATCCCCCGCTATGTGGATACCTTCGAAGAAGAGGAGGAGATCGATCTGCTGGCGGTGCGGGCCGAGCGGGAACAACTGAAAATCCAACTGGCCGAGCTGGAAATCGAGATGGCCAAGTATCTGGAGGAGTTGGGTTATGGTGCCTAATGGGTGGAGTTTGGAAAGGTTTGACTCAGTTGCAGAGCTTATCCATGGGTTTCAATTTAGAGAGCATCATTTTTCTGATTCAGGTGTGCCGGTTATTAAGATTGGGAACATCTCAAATCTTAATGGAATAAATATAGCACAATGTTCATATATTCATGAGGCGATGGCAACAGAGTTTGCCAAATATATTGTCAATGCTGGTGATGTTTTAATGGCATTGACTGGTGGAACTTTGGGAAAAACTTGCAGAGTTCAAGACGATATAGTTCATTGTTTACAAAACTATCGAGTTGGAAACTTTAAACCTAAAGCAGGTTTGTTAGATAAGGGTTTTCTTTATTATTTTCTGACCTCGTCTACGGTTCAAAAAAGAATAGAGAATATTGTGAACGAAGCTGCTCAACCTAATGTTGGGAAAGCGGACTTTGAAAAAATAAAGGTACTAACTCCTCCACTCAACGAACAAAAGAAGATCGCCAAAATCCTCTCCACTTGGGATAAGGCGATCAGCACCACCGAGCAACTGCTGGCCAATAGCCAGCAGCAGAAAAAGGCGCTGATGCAGCAACTGCTCACCGGCAAAAAACGCCTGCTGGATAAGAATGGGGTGAGGTTTAGTGGGGAGTGGAAAAAGGTCACCCTCGACTCTGTCGCAGATATGAATAGCGGTGGCACTCCAAAATCTAGCATTGAAGAATACTACGGAGGAGATATCCCGTGGGTTTCCATAGCTGATATGACAAAGCATGGTAAATGGATATCCTCAACTGAGAGAAATATTTCAGAACTTGGCTTAGCAAACTCATCTGCCCGTCTTTATCCTGAAAATACTATTCTCTATGCAATGTATGCATCAATTGGTGAGTGCAGTATAGCGAAGGTGCCATTATGTTCTTCTCAAGCAATTCTTGGGATAAGACCAAAAAAATCTCTATATTTTGAATTCTTATACTTTTTTTTAGTGTCTTTAAAGGATGAAATAAAGCTTCAAGGGCAACAAGGAACACAAGCAAATCTTAATGCAGGGATGGTTAAGGGTTTTTCACTGAGACTTCCTTGTATTGAAGAACAACAAAAAATAGCCGACGTGCTCTCCACTACCGATCAAGAAATTGCAGCCCTGCAACAAAAGCTCGATGCCTTAAAGCAAGAGAAAAAAGCGCTGATGCAACAACTGCTGACCGGCAAACGGCGGGTCAAGGTCGAGGAGGCCGCTTAAGATGAATCCACTCACGATAGATGCCGCCGATGAGGCGGAGAACCTCTGGCTGGAAGCGCGCTTGCGCGAATATGGCAACCCCAATGCCGTTCGCAACCTCTCCGAGCTGGATGGCTTTCTGACTGCCGTTATCTCCAGCCCACAGCAGCCGCCCATTGACCGCTGGTGGCCCGCCATCTGGGGCGGGGTCGAGCCCGCATGGCGTGATCGGGCCGAGCGAGATCGCGTGATGCAACAGGTGATGATCCAGTTGGCGTTCCTCTCCTATGCCCTGACCGAGCAGCACGACGAGTTCGAGCCCATTTTTACCCTTGCCCCCAATATGGAGCCCCCCGTCGAGATCGCCAAATGGTGGTGTGCGGGTTATCTGCGCGGCGTGGCATTGGGCAACTGGCACGCGCTCCCCCATCCACAGCAAGAGGCGCTGGCGCTTATTCGCCTGCATGGCAGCGATGAGCAACTGGCGCAGTTGACCCGTCTCTCGCTGACGCAATACCAACAGAGCGTGGCCGAAGTGGGCCCTGCCGCGTTGAAATTGCACGCCTATTTTCTCGCCCAACGGGGGCCAAACAGGGGGCCTGTCGCGGTGCCATCGGTGAAACCGGCCAAGGCCCCTGCCAAGGTCGGGCGCAATGAGCCCTGCCCCTGTGGTAGCGGCAAGAAGTACAAGCAGTGCTGTTTGCACTGATCAGGCGCTCGGCCCGTACCCTCAGTGAGGGTGACGGCCAGGCGAATGGCGAGCCTTGGTTGCATCGCATCACCATAAAAATTAAATAAGATAAACAGTCAGTTAGGGATAAACATGAAATTACAACAACGGATGGAACGGCTGGTCAACGCGGTATGTGAAGGGATGTTTGAGCGGGAGGAGGTGATCTCGGTGGCACTGCTGGGTGCCTTGTGTGGTCAGAATACCTTTCTTTACGGCCCACCCGGCACGGCCAAAAGCCTGATCTCCCGTCGCATCGCCTGTGCCTTTGCCAATCCGGCCTACTTCGAGTATCTGATGAACCGGTTCAGTACCCCCGAGGAGGTCTTTGGCCCCATCTCGATCAAGGCACTCAAAGAAGATCGGTATGTTCGTAAAACCGAGCATTATCTGCCCCAGGCCGATTTCGCATTTCTGGACGAGATATGGAAATCGAGCCCGGCGATCCTCAATACCCTGCTGACACTTATCAATGAGCACACCTTTCGCAATGGCGAACAGATCGAGCAGGCCCCACTGAAAGCCTTGGTGGCTGCGTCGAATGAAACACCCGATGCCAATCAGGGGCTGGATGCGCTGTATGATCGCTTTATCATCCGCCTGATGGTCGGGCCCATTGAGCAGTCTGATAATTTTGAACGATTGCTGGCGTGTAAACCGACCGAGGCGGCTATCAGGATTGATGACTCGCTTGTTGTGAAGGCCGATGAGTGGGCTAAATGGCGAGAGCAACTGCATGAGGTGAGTTTGTCACCGGAAACCCTGACCATTATTCGCCTGATCCGCAGTGAACTCGCCACCAAATATGACAAACTGAAGGTCTATGTTTCCGACCGCCGCTGGCAGCGGGCGACCCAACTGCTCAAGGCCGCAGCCCTCTTTAATGGCCGCAGCGAAACCAATCACAGTGATGCCTTGCTATTGCGGCACTGCTTGTGGACCCATGAAGATAATCGTGTTGCCGTTAACGATATCGTTGAGCAAGCCGTCAAGGATAGCGGTTTTGACAGTGGTATTAATCTGGCAGAGATCGATCTCAAAAAAACGTTGCTGGATAAAGAGATTCACATTGAGCTTTTTTGTACGGAAGATATTTACAAGGTTGAATCACTTAGTCGTTTCATTAAAGAGAAAACTTTTTTTAAAGTTAGCAATAAATTTAATGGTCATGGCAGCAGTCAAGAGCATATATATATTCCAACAGAGCGAATGAGCAAGGCAGGTAAATTTCATCCAGTGGACAAGTCTGGCAACGAAATTGATTACTTGGTTTTCGAGTTTGATAAGCAGGGAACATGTAAAATATCAAATCCAAGAAGTTTTCACAGCAACTCTTCGTTTGATTTCAAACCAGAAATACTTTTCCATAAAGGTGATAAAAAAACGGATATCAACCAACGTCTGATTGACTCACTCTCATCTTCAGTGACAGATGTCAGATCGCAGCTGAGTGCCATTTTGGACAAGGTGGAGACCTTGCAGCAGGGATATGAACAGCGTCTTGCATCCATATTTGTCCCGGTAGAAAAAGTAGCCATTGCGCTCGATGGGATTACGGAGCAGATAAGCCAGATCAAGCTGCGTATCAAGGATTGCGAACGGCTGGAAGCCTTATGCAAATAAGCCTGGTGGAGAGTGCATCGCTTCTCGCTCAAAGAGAATTCCGCGACAGCTATGGTGGATTGCTGGCTCACTCCAGCTCGCTGACCAGCCAGGTCACGCAGCACATCGAGGAGTGGAAGAGAGATACTGAGGCCGCGTTGACCAGCGAGTGTCCATTCGCCGAGCATGCCCACAAGCTGAACCATTGGCGAAGAGAGAGTGCGCTTGGCGATATATCCAAAGCCTCTTTTCAAGGGGCGGTGAAGGATTATCTCGCGCTCTGTAAAGCCAGCCAGCACCCGGTGGACCCGCCATTTTGGCAAAAGCAGGTTGCCGATAGTTTCGCTCAGGACGCGGAGCCGCCGAGTGCGGATAAGGTCGTCAGTTGCCAACTGCTGGCTACTGAATGGCAAAAGGTGCTGGATAAAGCCCGCAATGGATGGGAGCTGACCCGGATCGAGCAGCTGCGTCACCAGTTAATGGAACGATTGGAGAGCATGCTCAAGCTGTTGCAGCAGTTGCAACCTTTGCTTGAAGCGTTGGGGCTGGATCCGGGGCGGCTAGTTGATCTCTCCAGTGGCCAGCTCTCTGCCCAAGATCTGGCCCAGTTCCAGAAGTGGGCAAGCTATCTGGCAAACGACAAGGGGCTGCATGCGTTATGCGACTTGCTCGGCAAGATCCGGCAGCTTGAGCTCTCCGAAAAGATTGAGCGGGTGAAGGTCAACCACGCTCTGGATCTCTGTCTGCCTGATATCAATTCCCGAGAGGAGATAGTGGGTATTCGGTTGGGGCGAGATCTGGAGCATGTATTACCCAGCGAGAAAGCCCTGTTGGCTGATGACGAGACCGCATTGCTGTTTGATTTGAAGTTCGTCGAGTCACGACTGATGAGCTTTGATATGGCAGGTATGCAGACTCAACATCTGCATGTTGAACGAGAAGAGGAGAGGCAGGTCAACGAAGAGGAGAAGCGCGGCCCCATGATCCTCTGCGTTGATACCAGTGGCTCAATGAGCGGTGCGCCCGAGACGATCGCCAAAGCGATGACGCTATTTCTGGCAACCAAAGCGAGAGAGGAGCAACGCCCCTGTTACCTGATTAACTTCTCTACGGGTATCAGGACCTTGGAGTTGAGTGGAAAATGGGGTCTTGCGTCGATAATCGACTTTCTGAAAATGTCGTTTCATGGTGGCACTGATGCGGCACCAGCCCTTGGCCATGCGTTGAAAACCATGGCCGCAGAGACCTACCAAAAGGCCGACCTGTTGATGATTTCTGACTTCATCATGGCGGATCTGCCACCGGAGACCCTGGCAAATATCGAGCAACAGCGTGGTAAGAGTAACCGCTTTTACTCTCTGGTGGTCGGCTCTGCCTATATGGTTCAGCGGCTAAAGAGTCTCTTTGATCATGAGTGGGTGTATAACCCGACGACGAGTACCATTCATGAGTTGATCGGCTTTCAGCAAAAAATTGACAACCAGTTTGAGGCATCCCCGTTATGAAGGCCTTGCCGAAATTTCAAGAAGAGTACAGCGCCAAGATCCCGGCTCTGACCCTGCTGACCCAGTTGGGCTGGTCTTTCCTCTCCCCTGAACAGGCGCTGGCGGCACGGGATAACAAGGCCGATCAGGTGGTGCTGCGCCAACAACTGCGCAGCGTGCTGGCCGAGCGCACCTTTGTGTTTGCGGGCAAAACCTATCCGCTTTCCCCTAAGTCAGTGGACAATCTGGTAAGCGAGCTGTGCAGTCCGGCGCTCAATGAAGGGTTGCAGGCGGCCAACGAGCGGCTCTATAACCACTTGCTCTATGGCATGTCCGTCACCGAGTTTGTTGATGGCAAGAAGGTGAGCCCCACCATCCCCCTGATTGACTGGCACAACCCGCACAACAACCGCTTCACCTTCACCGAAGAGTTTCGGGTGATGCGTTCGGCAGGTATCGAGGCTCGCCGCCCGGATATCGTCTGCTTCGTCAATGGCTTGCCCTTGGTGGTGATTGAGGCCAAGCGCCCGGATGGCAACGCCAAAAAAGGGCCGACCATCAAGGAGGGGATCTCTCAAAGCCTGCGCAACCAGCGCCCCGACGAGATCCCGCTGCTGTTTGCCTACAGCCAGTTGTTGCTCTCCATCAATGGCATCGAGGGGCGATACGGCACCTGCGGTACGCCGGAGAAGTTCTGGGCCGCCTGGCGTGAGGAGGATATCGGTGATGGTGCGATGACAGCCATCAAGAATCAGCCGCTCTCATCCGAACAACTCTCCGCCCTGTTTAGCCACCGTTCCACCGCCGACCTGGACTGGTATCAGTCGCTGGTTACGGCGGGTGAGCTGGCTGTCAGCGATCAGGATCGGCTGCTCATCAGCCTGCTCTCCCCGGATCGGCTGCTGGAGATGACCCGCCTGTTCACCCTGTTTGACAAGAAGGCGGGCAAGATAGTCGCCCGCTACCAGCAGGTGTTTGGCATCAAGCGGTTGATCGAGCGTATCAACCAGAAACGCCCAGATGGCGGGAGAGAAGGTGGGGTGATCTGGCACACCACTGGTTCGGGCAAGTCGTTCACCATGGTGTTCCTCAGCAAGGCACTGATCCTGCACGACAGTTTGAAACAGTGTCGCCTGTTGGTGGTGACCGACCGGGTGGATCTGGAGAGCCAGCTCAGCAAGACCTTTGCCTCCAGCGGTGAACTCGCGGGCAAGAAAGATAAAGAGGCGGCCATGGCTACCTCGGGCAAGCGGCTGGCCGAGCAGATCGGTAAGGGCAGCGAGCGGATCATCTTCTCGCTTATTCAGAAGTTCAACTCAGCGACCAAGTTGCCGGAGTGCATCAACAAGAGCCCGGATCTCATCGTGCTGATCGATGAGGGCCACCGCAGCCAGGGGGGCGAGAACCATGTCCGCATGAAGCTGGCATTGCCCAACGCCGCGTTTGTGGCTTTTACCGGCACGCCGCTTCTCAAGGATGACAAGACCACCAATAAGTTTGGCCCCATCGTCCATGCCTACACCATGCAGCGGGCGGTCGAGGACAAAACGGTGACGCCGCTGCTCTATGAGGAGCGCATCCCCGATCTGGAGGTCAACGAGCGGGCCATCGACAGCTGGTTTGAGCGTATCACCCTGGGGTTAAACGAGCAGCAGCAGGCCGATCTGAAACGCAAATTTGCCCGCAAGGGCGAGATCTACAGCGCGGAGGATCGCATCAAGCTGATTGCGTTCGATATCGCCAGTCACTTTTCAAACCACATTGTCGAGGGGCTCAAGGGCCAGCTGGCCTGCGATAGCAAGGCATCGGCGGTGCTCTATAAAAAGTACCTCGACGAGGCGGGGCTGTTCGAGTCGGCGGTGGTGATGAGCCCGCCCGACAGTCGTGAAGGCAACACCGAGGTCGATGAATCAACCACCCCGCTGGTCACTCAGTGGTGGAAGGAGAATGTCGGCACTCAGGATGAGCAGGTGTATTCCAAGGCGCTTATCGAGCGTTTTGCCGATGAAAATGACCCCCTCAAGTTGCTGGTCGTGGTGGACAAGCTGTTGACCGGCTTCGATGAACCAAAGAACACCGTGCTCTATATCGACAAGCCACTCAAAGAGCACAACCTGATCCAGGCGATTGCGCGGGTCAACCGGCTGCACCCGAAGAAGCAGTTCGGTCTGCTTATCGACTATCGCGGCATCTTATCCGAGCTGGATACCACTATCGGCAAGTATCAGGATCTCGCTTCCCGCACCCAGGGCGGCTATGACGTTGACGACCTCAAAGGCCTCTACAACCAGATGGGCACCGAGTACAAGCGCTTGCCGCAGCTCTACCAGACCCTGTGGGGTATCTTCGCCGGGGTGAAGAACAAGCAGGATATCGAGCAATTGCGCCAAGTGCTGGTGCCCAAGATGGAGGATCTGGACGGCGAACTGGTGGATGTGAACCTCAAGGTGCGAGAAGACTTCTACGAGGCGCTCACGGCATTTGCCAGTTGTCTGAAAGTGGCGTTGCAGTCGGCCTCTTTCTTCGAGGACAGCGCCTTTAGCGAGGCGGATCGCCGTCACTACAAGGAGACGGTGAAACAGCTCTCCAGCCTGCGCCAACTGGTGCAGCAGGATGCAGGTGAGAAGATTGACTACGACGAATATGCCGAGCAGGTGAAGAAGCTGCTGGATAAGCATGTGGTCGGTGTAGAGGTCAAAGAGCCGGGTGGCGTCTACGAGGTCGGCAAGATGGGCCAGCAGCAGCCAGAAGAGTGGAACGAGAACAAGACCCGCAACGAGACCGACATCATCAAAACGCGGGTCAGCCGCATGATTGAGCAGGAGCTACGAGATGACCCTTACGCCCAGGAAGCCTTCTCCAAGCTGCTGCGACAAGCTATCGAGGAGGCAGAGAAGCTGTTCGAGCACCCGCTCAAGCAGTACATGCTGTTTCGGGAGTTCGAAGAGCAGGTGCAGGAGCGCCGCCTGAGTGACATACCTGACGCCTTTGCTGGGCATCGCCACGCTCAGGCCTACTTTGGGGTGTTCAAAAAGGTACTGCCGGAGGTGTTCGCCATTACCGACAGCCAAGTACAGGATAAGTGGATAAAGCTGGCCTTCGAGATCGATACGGTCGTGGATGCGTCTGTGGCCGAGCACTCCATCAACCCGCAGAACATCGAGGCGGGTATTCGCAAGAAACTGTTGCCGCGCATGTTCCAGGAGTGCAAAGCAATCGGCAGTGGTATGGAGCAGGCCAAGAAGATCGTCGAGATGGTGGTGCAGATCACCCGAGTCGGCTTGAGCGGAGTCTGATCAGATGAATGTGCCTATTCGGGCCAAGGGCGATGCTCAGGCTCAGGCTCCAGCTCCATCCTTTAGCTTTCGCTACGGCGATGAGCGGATCGCCTTCGAGCGGGTGCAACGGAGACAGGCTAGCGGCAAGGTGCTTATCAAGGTGCATCCCGATTGCCGCGTCGTGGTCTCGGCCCCGCGTGAGGCGGCTGATGAAGCGGTTCTCGCAGCGGTCAAGCAGCGCGGACGCTGGATCTACGAACAGTTACGCGACTTTCGCCAGCAGTTGGAGCACGTCACCCCACGCCAGTACATCAGTGGGGAAAGTCACTATTACCTCGGCAAGCAGTACCTGCTCAAGGTGATCGAAGCCCCTAATTCGGTGCCGGGGGTCAAAATGCTGCGTGGCAAGTTGGAGGTGTCGGTCAGGAGCCTAGTCACTGATAGCGCAAAGAGAGCCGAGAAAGTCCAGGCACTGCTCGCTGACTGGTACAAGGCTCGTGCCAGGGAGGTGTTTGCCAGACGACTCAATGCCATGCTCGATCAGGCCATCTGGGTTACCGAGCGTCCGCCCCTGCGCATCCTGACCATGCAGACCCAGTGGGGCAGTTGTTCCCCCAATGGCCGGATCACGCTTAACCCGCATCTGGTCAAAGCGCCCCGCGAGTGTATCGATTACGTGATCCTGCACGAGCTCTGCCATATTGCCGAGCACAATCACAGCGAGCACTTTTACCGGCTGATGGGTCAGGTGATGCCCGGTTGGGAAAAGACCAAAGCGAAGCTGGATGGCATGGCTAACCGCTTGTTGACGTGAGTTATCAGCTCGTCAGTCACCCACAGCCCGGCAGGCCACCCTTGCCGGGCTGAATTTTTTGGTGTGGATGCATTGATTGCTCTTCGCATGGAGCCTTTTGTAGGGTAATCCCTCCCCGAAAGTAAGCGCCGCTAAATCGACCTACTTGCCTTCGTTGTATTGCGCCACTTTTTTTGCAATGGGCTCCAGCGGGACGTTCCATGGTAGCAGGGCTTCGAGTTTTTCCAGGCTATCGGCCTCGCCGATCTGCGCCAGCACATGGTTGATATACGCTGATGGCTCCAGGTCATTGGCTTTGGCTGTCTCCAGCAGCGAGTAGCAGGTTGCACTGGCCTTGGCGCCTTGCGCGCTGTCGGCGAATAACCAGGCCTTGCGCCCCACGGCGAACGGGCGGATTGCGTTCTCCGCCAGGATATTGCTGATGTGCAGATCACCCCGCTCGCAGTAGCCGACCAGATAGGGCCACTGCCCCAGCGTGTATTCCATCGCCTTTCTCGTCAGCGAGCCTTTCATCACCTTGCCGACGTTATTGTCCAGCCAGGTTTTGAACTCCGCCAACAGCGGCATGCTACGCGTCTGCCGTGCCTGATAGCGTTCGGCATCACTGCGCTCCTTCTGCTCCCGCTCGATGGCATAGAGTTTACTTATGTACCCCAGGGCTACATCGGCCTTGCTGGCACCGGGCTTGCTCTTGCCCTTCGCAACGGACGGCGTGGCCTGGGTCGCTTCGATGAATTTGCGCCGCGCATGATCCCAGCAGCCAATCCGGGTGAGACCGCTCTGTTTGCACACCTGGCTATAGCCAGAATAGCCATCGGCTTGCAGTACGCCGCTAAAACCGTCCAGCAGGCGCACAGGAACACTTCCGGCGCGCGACGGATCATATTCAAATAGCACAGAGGGGCGGCCCGGCGGACCACCGCGGGTCACCCACATCCATTTGTCCGATTGCGCAGTTTTGCCCTCCTCTTTGAGCACCTGGATCCGCGTCTCGTCGGCTTGCAGGTACGTCGCGTGGTTCTGCTCCTCGCGCAGCAGGTTCATCAATGGCTGGAACACCTCATCCAGCCGGATGATCCAGTGGGCCATGCTGGTGCGGCTCACCTCCTGCCCCAGGCGCTTGAACATCTGCTCCAGACGGTACAGTGGCAGGCCATCGGCATACTTAGAGGTAATGATGTAGCCCAGCAATGACGGCGTGGCGATACATTTGCCCAGCGGGTGTACGGGGCGGTTGGCCGCGAGGATCACCTCTTCGCCATCACGCTCGAACACCGCCTTCTCTTGCCAGATCTCCAGCACCTTGAGTTGAGCCGGAATGAACTGCAACTCCTCTTTGACCTTGGTAAAGAACACCTTGCTGGCCCCGGCTTTCTGCTCATCGCTGAGGGTGAGTTCGATGCGCTCGCGCAGCAGTGAGGCGGAGAAGCCACGTTGACGCGGCTTGGCCTTTGCTTCGGCAGTTTGCGGCAGGTCATCGGGTAACTGGGCCAGCAGGGCGTCCATGTCCGCTTCCAGCTCTGCCTCATCAAAGAGCTGGAGCTGATGGAGTTTCTCGCTGCTGGCGGCAAAGCGCTGGATCCTGCGCAGACGCAGCAGCTCTTCGAGTAACAGGATATGGGCGTCACGCCGCTGGATAGCCTCTTCTTTTAACGCCAACTGTTGCTGAAAACCCGCAATAACCGCCAACAACTCAGCGGCGCTAAGGCCACTGAGTTCAGGTGATGGGGTGAGGTTTTTCGGCGTCATTTTCATGAGGAAATTATAACAAAAACAAGGCGGTAAAGCACGAGGTTGGCGGTATTAAAGCGTCTCATAATGCAGTGTTTTATGGCCCTGCATCAAGGAGATATCGTAGCCATCGAGCAACCAGTTTATCTGCTCGGAAGAGAGGGAGAGTAGCTCATCGGCAGACGATGGCCACTTGAATTTCTCCTCGGCCAGCGCCTTGTAATAGAGCACAAAGCCGTTGTCCTCCCACATCAGACACTTGATCTTGTTGCGGCGGCGATTGGTAAAGGCATAGAGGGCACCGGTGAACGGGTTGTGCCCCAGTTGCTGCTCGACCAGCGCCGCCAGGCCGTGGGCCTGTTTACGAAAATCGATAGGAGCCCGATAGAGGTAGATCTGCGGCATGGTCAGTGCCGGACGCAAGTAACGAGGGCGCATTACAACTGCCTCATGATAGCGCCGAGCAAATCGATATTGCCCGGATGTAACCCGGAGAGAGTGATCCCGTTGGGTAAGGTGAGCGTCAAGCCGACTTCGTTCGTGACAGGAACAGGCATGGCTACTCTGACAAAGCCAGGAAGAGAGTCCGAGTCTACAGGCTGTTCGAGCTTTTTACGCCAGTAAGCAAACTGGTGATAGACCAGTGCCTGGCTTTTGCAAAAGGCGTGGCCGGAGAGGCCGGAGTCAAGCCAGGCGGTGATCTGCTGTCGCCAAAAATCAGCACGTTCTTGAGTGGTCATAGTGAAAATCCAGCGAAGAGGTAATGGATTTCAAGTGTGACGAGCTGATTTTGGGAAAAAAAGATGCCGATTCAAGGGCGCTTACCCCCGAAAAACTGGGGTGCTTATAAGTACAATTTTCTCGTATCTTGAACGCACCCGCGCCAGTAACTTGGCCGACGGGTCTCTCCTAACGAGTACAGAGTTGACCGTTAATACACTGAGATGAGTTCCTATTGACCGGCCTGCATTGCTAAACTCTGGATCGTATATTCACATAGAACGCAGTTCTATGTGGAATTTATGAAAGTAAAGACGGCTTTCCGATGAGACGCCTTTTTACAAATGGCGATAAGGAGGATAACGCGCTGAAAAAGAGGCAGCATGAAGTTCAATTCCAGCTAGTAACATAAAAAAACCATTTTTTGTTTTCATGAAAAAATTCCTTTTGGATTTGAAAACAAACGGGGGGACTAGACTTTTTAAAATGAATGTTTGATGCTTTCATACCTACTTATTTTCGAGATGTCAACCGATGAGGATAAGAGTAGATTTATCCTCATCGAGCCGGGGGATTGTTAAGGGGGTGCAATATATCACATGCAATACTTATATATATGTAGTTCATTGCACCATTGCATCCAATTAATTGGCGGATGTGGATGAATCTGCTAAATGTTTGATAGCAATGCCATCTGTTAATACATATTCAGTCCGTTCAGATGTCGCCACCCTTGTCACCCAACCATTATCGACACATTTTTTTATGTAATTTTTTGCCTGCCGTTCTTTTACAGAGAAATACTGGCAAAACCTCTCGGTCAATGTGGTGGCAGAAATCGCCTCCTGGCCTTCCAGTGCCTCCAGCAGCCCATCCATCAGCCTGTCGCGCTCCTCCCCGATGGCACTGACTAATGTCAGCCCAATACGATTAAGGAGTATTTCGTCAGGTGTTTCAACCGCCCTCGCACTGAACGTCAGGTTGTAGCGAGCGCCCTGACCCTCTCGCGTCCCCAGTGAGATGACACCATCGGCCTCACCATGAATCGAAGAAGCTCCCCGCATGCTCATTACGCCAGCGTTAACCCCACCTGCATTAGGCGAAGCCTTTCTGGCGTGATGAACGATGATGTGTGCAGCTGAGCCGCTGATTTTTCGAATGGCTCGCATCACCTGACCCATTTCGCCATTGTTGTTTTCCTCTGCATTATGCATCCGAGCGAGGACATCCCAGATGATCAAATCCGGTTGAATGTCGTTGACAATATCTATTATTGCCTGTGATGCCATAGGATCTAATACATCAGTCGATTTATAATCGCCGCACCGCAAGAATGTTTTAATGTTTTTTGCATCTCCCAAGTTGGTCTGTTCCGACATGGTGTAGTACCTGACTCTTATACACAAGTAGCGTCCTGAACGGAACCTTTCCCGTTTTCCAGGATCTGATCTTCTATGTGACTCCCAACATAGTAACGATCATGATAACTTCTGCTCTTCATCGTACGGCTGACTGG
>NZ_PQLN01000070.1:0-23534 GCF_002919855.1 Aeromonas sp. ASNIH8
GGCTCATCGTGGTGGGGGGCGTTACTCTAGCAGGTTTGCCCCCGGCTGTTGAGCATTGGCGGGGGCGGCGCGTCTTGCAGACTCAGGGGTGGCGGCGAAGGGTGGGGCTCGCGATGAGGGTGAACAGGGTATCGAGGAGAAAGTCCGACTCCTCAATCAGATCGATGCGATCCGGGAAGTGCAGCCAGTTGATGATGTAGCCGTCCAGAGTGCAGTGGAGCAGGGTGGCGGCGCGGCGCAGATCCAGCCCCTCGGGCAGTTGGCCGCGACGCACGGCATTGGCCAGGGTGATCTCCAGATCCCGGAAGAAATTCATGGATTGCAGGTGCATGTGCTCGCGCATGACGGCGGCCTCTCCCTCCATGGATTCCAGATTGAACATGATGGTGAACATCTGCTGGTGGGCGGGCTCGGTGCTGATCTTGAGCATCACCTCCTTGAGAAAGCTGCGCAGCTTGCCCAGGGGATCCGGCTCCGCCTCGTCGACGCAGGCATCCAACTGGTGGGAGAGGGGGGCACACAGATCCTCCCACAGGGTGACGAACAGCTCTTCTTTATTCTTGAAGTGCCAGTAGATGGCGCCCCGGGTGAGGTCCGTCGCCTTGGCGATATCGGTCAGGCTGGTGCGTGCCAGCCCCTGTTGGCAGAAGAGATCCAGGGCCGTGCTCATGATGTTGCAGCGGGTTTGCTGCGCCTCTTCTTTGGTGCGTCTGGCCATTGACTCCGGTCCTGTTTAAAAGTGAAAAAAGTTTCTTACATACATTCATGAATGTATGTATATTGCCTCATCTTCGCCGTTTTACCAACAGGGGCCTTATAAACCCTGTGGTTTTGTCACTTCTTTTTGATTGAAACTGAGGTTCAGAGACTTGATGCATAAACATATTCTCGCACGTTCGGTCGGCCTTGCCTTGCTGGCAAGCGGCCTGCTGGCTGGCTGTGGTGACAAGGACGGGGCCCAGCAGGCCATGGGGGAGATGCCTCCCGCCGCCGTGGACGTGGTCACCCTCCATACGGCCCCCCTGCAACTGTTGTCCGAGCTCACCGGCCGCACCGCCCCCCTGCGGGTGGCCGAGGTGCGTCCCCAGGTGAACGGCATCATCCTCAAGCGCCTGTTCACCGAGGGGAGCGACGTCAAGGCCGGTCAACTGCTCTATCAGATTGATCCCGCCGTCTATCAGGCCGAAGTGGCTTCCGCCAAGGCCAACCTCGCCAAGGCCGAGGCCAATGAGCGCAGCGCCCGCCTCAAGGCCCAGCGCTACGCCGAGCTGGTGAAGGTGAAAGCCATCAGCAGCCAGGAGTATGACGACGCCGACGCGGCCTGGAAACAGCAGCTGGCCGAGATCGGGGCCGCAAAGGCTGCGTTGCAGACCGCCAACATCAACCTGGCTTACACCCGCATCACGGCCCCCATCAGCGGCCGCATCGGCAAATCGGCGGTGACCGAGGGAGCCCTGGTCACCGCCCAGCAGGCGGACAGCCTCACCTCCATCTCCCAGCTCGATCCCATGTACGTGGACGTGCGCCAGTCCACCGCCGACCTGCTGCGCCTCAAGCGCCTGGTGGCCGAGGGCAAGCTGACCCAGGGGGAGAAGGACGGGGCCGGTGTCAGCTTCCAGCTGGAAGATGGCAGCCAGTATGGCGAGAAAGGGGCCCTCCAGTTCTCCGACGTGACCGTGGACGAGGCGACCGGCATGGTGACCCTGAGGGTGATCGTGCCCAACCCGGATCAACTGCTGCTGCCCGGCATGTTCATGCGTGCCACCTTGCAGGAGGGCGAGCGCCCGCAAGGCCTGCTGGTGCCCCAGATTGCCGTGACCCGTACCCCCAAGGGCGGTGCCACCGTCATGGTGGTGACGGCGGACAACAAGGTGGAACTGCGTGAAGTGCAGGTCGGCCGCATGTCCGGCGACAGCTGGGTGGTGGAGTCCGGTCTCAAGGCTGGCGAGAAGGTGATCGTCGCCGGTCTGCAGAAAGTCAAACCCGGGGTCGTGGTGGCGCCCACTGAACGTGCCGGCAACAGCGCACAACAGACCCCGGCAACCAAGCAGTAGGATGGAGTAGTCGCCTCATGGCACGTTTTTTCATAGATAGACCCATTTTCGCCTGGGTGATCGCCCTGGTGATCATGCTGGCCGGGGCCATGGCCATCATCGGCCTGCCGGTGGCCCAGTACCCGACCATCGCCCCGCCGGCGGTTGGCATCTCCGCCAGCTACCCGGGGGCCTCCGCCAAGACGGTGGAAGACTCGGTGACCCAGATCATCGAGCAGAACATGACCGGGCTGGATCACCTGCTCTACATGTCGGCGCAATCCGACTCGTCAGGGAACGTCAGCGTGACCCTCACCTTCAAGCCGGGTACGGATCCCGACATCGCCCAGGTGCAGGTGCAAAACAAGCTGCAACAGGCCATGTCGCTCCTGCCCCAAGAGGTGCAGCAACAGGGCGTGCGGGTCCAGAAGACCTCCAGCAGCTTCCTGATGGTGGCCGCCTTCATCTCCACCGATGGCGCCATGACCAACGATGACCTGGCGGACTATGTGGTAGCCAACATCAAGGAGCCCCTGAGCCGTCTGGACGGGGTCGGTGACATCACCTTGTTCGGCAGCCAGTACTCCATGCGCGTCTGGCTCGATCCCCACAAGCTCAACCGGGTGCAGATGACCCCGGCCGACATTCAGGCCGCCATCAAGGCCCAGAACGCCCAGGTTGCCTTCGGCAAGCTGGGGGGGACCCCTGCGGTGAGCGATCAGCAATTTACCGCCACCATCATGGGCCAGACCCGGC
The DNA here is from genome assembly GCF_002919855.1 of Aeromonas sp. ASNIH8. NCBI lineage: Bacteria > Pseudomonadati > Pseudomonadota > Gammaproteobacteria > Aeromonadales > Aeromonadaceae > Aeromonas > Aeromonas sp. ASNIH8. Next base: position 2,790 of record NZ_PQLN01000070.1, read on the forward strand.
TCTCCACCGTGGAGGAGTTCAACAACATCCTGCTGCGGGTGAACCAGGACGGCTCCAAGGTCCAGCTCAAGGACGTGGCCCGGGTCGAGCTTGCCGGTGAAAACTACGACGCGACCGCGCTCTACAACGGCCAGGCCACCGCCGCCGTCGCCATCAAGCTGGCGACCGGTGCCAACGCCCTGGACACCGCCGAGCACGTGCGGACCAAGCTGGGTGAACTCTCCGAGTACTTCCCGGCCAACATGGAGATCGTCTATCCCTACGACACCACGCCGTTCGTGAAGATCTCCATCGAGGAGGTGGTGCAGACCCTGATCGAGGCGATCTTCCTGGTCTTCTGCGTCATGTATCTGTTCTTGCAGAACTTCCGGGCAACCCTGATTCCGACCATCGCGGTGCCCGTGGTCCTGCTCGGCACCTTCGGGGTCATGGCGGCCTTCGGCTTCTCCATCAACACCCTGACCATGTTCGGTCTGGTGCTCGCCATCGGCCTCTTGGTGGATGACGCCATCGTGGTGGTGGAGAACGTGGAGCGTCTGATGAGCGAGGAGGATCTCTCCCCCCTCGAGGCGACCCGCAAGTCCATGACCCAGATCACCGGCGCCCTGGTGGGCATCGCCCTGGTGCTGTCGGCGGTGTTCGTGCCCATGGCCTTCTTCGGTGGCTCTACCGGTGCCATCTATCGCCAGTTCTCCCTCACCATCGTCTCGGCCATGGTGCTCTCGGTGCTGGTGGCCCTGATCCTGACCCCGGCCCTGTGCGCCACCCTGCTCAAACCCATGAAGCACGGTGAATTCGGCGCCCAGCGCGGTTTCTTCGGCTGGTTCAACCGCTTCTTCGACACCAACGCCAACCGTTACCAGAACGGCGTGCGCAAGGTGATCAAGCAGGGCACCCGCTACGGCATCATCTATCTGGCCATGCTGGCGGTGCTGGCGGTGCTCTTCATGCGCATGCCCACCTCCTTCCTGCCGGAAGAGGATCAGGGGGTCATCATGTCCATGGTGCAGCTCCCGGTGGGGGCGACCAAGGAGCGGACCGAGGTGGTGCTCGGGGAGATGCGCGACTACTTCCTCGAGAACGAGAAGGAGAACGTGGACTCCGTGCTGACGGTGGCGGGCTTCAGCTTCGCCGGTAGCGGTCAGAACAGCGGCATGGCCTTCATCAAGCTCAAGGACTGGAGTGAGCGCAAGGGAGAAGAGCGCAGCGCCAATGCCATCATCGGCCGCGCCATGGGGTTCCTGTTCAGCATCAAGGAAGCCCAGGTCTTCGCCTTCAACCTGCCCCCCATTCCGGAACTCGGCACGGCCACCGGCTTCGACTTCTTCCTGCAGGACCGCGGCGGTCTGGGTCACGAGAAGCTGATGCAGGCGCGCAACCAGTTGCTCGGCATGGCGTCGCAGGATCCCAACCTGGTGCGGGTACGCCCGAACGGGATGGAAGACACGCCCCAGCTCGACATCAAGATCGATTACGAGAAGGCGCTGGCCCAGGGGCTCTCCATCACCGACATCAACAACACCCTGTCGGCGGCTTGGGGCTCCTCTTATGTGAACGACTTCGTCGACAGAGGCCGGGTCAAGAAGGTCTATCTGCAGGCAGATGCCCCTTTCCGGATGAACCCGGAAGATCTGAAGCTGTGGTACGTGCGTAACAGCGCGGGCCAGATGGTGCCCTTCTCCGCCTTTGCCAGCACGGAGTGGAGCTTCGGCTCGCCCCGTCTTGAGCGCTACAACGGTGTCTCCGCCATGGAGATCGTCGGTGAGGCGGCCCCTGGCAAGAGTACGGGTGACGCCATGGCGGCCATCGAGGAGATGGTGAAACAGTTGCCGGAAGGGATCGGTATCGAGTGGACCGGCCTCTCCTTCCAGGAGCGTCAGGCAGGCTCCCAGGCGCCGGCCCTGTACGCCATCTCGCTCCTGGTGGTCTTCCTCTGTCTGGCCGCCCTCTACGAGAGCTGGAGCATTCCGTTCTCGGTCATGCTGGTGGTGCCGCTCGGGGTGCTGGGGGCCATTTTGGCCGCGACCCTGCGCGGGCTTGAGAATGACGTCTACTTCCAGGTGGGCCTGCTCACCACGATCGGGCTGTCGGCCAAGAACGCCATCCTCATCGTCGAGTTCGCCAAGGAGCTGCACGACAAGGGGATGAGGCTCGGGGATGCGGTGGTGGAGGCCTCGCGTCAGCGCCTGCGCCCCATCCTGATGACCTCGCTCGCCTTCATCCTGGGGGTACTGCCCCTGGTGATCAGCACCGGGGCTGGCGCCAGCAGCCGAAACGCCATCGGGACCGGCGTGATGGGGGGGATGATCAGTGCCACCGTGCTCGCCATCTTCTTCGTGCCGCTGTTCTTTGTGCTGGTGATGCGCTATTTCACCGAACGCAAGCATGCCGGGGAAGAGAGTGTCCACACCAAGGAGATCAACCATGACTAAGACCCTGATCGCCCTGGGCGTGACCCTGATGCTGGGGGGCTGCTCCATGGCCCCCGACTACCAGCGCCCCGAGCTGCCCCAAGGCGCCTCCTGGCAAGCTGACCTGGCCGCCAAGGGGGAACTTGCCCCCTGGCGCCAGCAGTTCCAGGACCCGGCCCTGCAGACGCTGATCGGCACCGCCCTTGAGAGCAACCGGGATCTGCGCCTGGCAGCCCTCAACGTCGAGGCCTACGAGGCGAAATACCGTATCCAGCGGGCGGCCCAGTTGCCGACCCTGGCCGCCAGTGGCAGCGGTACCCGCCAGCAGGGATCCGATGATCTCAGTAGTACGGGGCAGGGCACCATCAGCAGCCAGTATGGCGCCAACATCGGCATCACCGCCTATGAGCTGGATCTGTTTGGCCGGATCCAGAGCCTGAAAGATCAGGCCCTTGAGACCTATCTGGCGCAAATCGAGACCCAGCGCAGCACCCAGATCGCCCTGGTGGCCTCGGTGGCCAATGCCTACTTCACCCTGCTGGCGGATCAGGAGTTGCTGGCCCTGAGCCAGGCGACCCTCGCCACCGAGCAGGAGAGCTATGCCCTGACCGAGCACAAATACCGCCTGGGCGCCGCCTCCGAGATGGAGCTGGCCCAGGGGCGCACGGCACTGGAAAACGCCAAGGTCAGCCAGGCGCAATACCAGCGTCTGGTGAAGCAGGACAGAAACGGTCTGGCCCTGCTGCTTGGCACCGATATCCCGGTGCTGGCGGCACAACCGGCCACCCTGGCCGAGGTGAAACTGGCGCCGATCCCGGTGGGGGCTCCCTCCAGCCTGTTGCAGCAACGCCCGGACATCCTGGCGGCGGAGCACAACCTGAAGGCGGCCAACGCCAACATAGGGGCGGCCCGCGCCGCCTTCTTCCCGACCATCTCGCTCACCGCGACGGCGGGCACCGCCAGCAACCAGCTGAGCGGTCTGTTTGACGGCGGCACCGGCACCTGGACCTTCATGCCCCAGATCAATCTGCCCATCTTCGATGGCGGCAAGCGCGTTGCGGATCTGGACGTGGCCGAGGTGGGGACCAGGCAGGCGGTGGCGAGCTACGAGAAGAGCATCCAGAGCGCCTTCAAGGAGGTCGCGGACACCCTCGGTGCCCAGGCGGACTACGCGCAGCAGCTGCAGGCGCAACAGGCGCTGGTGGATGCCAACCAGACCTACTTCAGGCTGGCGGAGGTGCGTTACGAGCAAGGGGTGGACAGCTACCTGACCCGCCTCGACGCCCAGCGCTCCCTGTTCAGCGCCAAGCAGGGGCTCATCAGCACCCGGCTCGCCCAGCTGAGTAACCAGGTCGCCCTCTACAAGGCCGTCGGTGGCGGCTGGCAGGCGCCGAAGGACGCAGAGCCGGCATCAGACAAACATGGTTGACCCATCGGGGTTGACGTAAAAAGCATCAGGGGCGAACCACTAGGTTCGCCCCGTTTTTTATCTGTCATGTCGAGAAGCCAAATCGAGGCTGGTGACAACGGCGCTCCCTGCCCGGGGCAGGGAGCGGGCAGGAGGAGCCCCACGCTCATGGGCGCCGTCCTCGGCAGCCATCATGGCCCGCCTGGAGGTGACCACCTCATCGCCGTCATCCGTTGCGCCGGACCCAGGAGATGCCATTTATCGCATAAGCTGTGCCGTATTTATTCTTTCAAAGAATAAATGGTCGACTCTTATAGTCAGTCACTCGCCCCTCATTCCAAGGATGTGAAATGAAACGACTCGTGCCCGCCACCCTGCTTGTTGCAGGACTGGCTCTCGCCCCGCTGGCCCAGGCGACCACCCTGCTCAACGCCTCCTATGACGTGATGCGCGATTTTTACAAGGAGTACAACGGAGCCTTCCTGAAGCACTGGCAGGCCGAAGGCGGGGAGCCACTGCAGATCAACATGTCCCACGGCGGATCGAGCAAGCAGGCGCGCGCCGTCATCGACGGCCTGCCCGCCGATGTCATCACCATGAACATGGCCACCGACATCAACGCCCTCGCCGAGCATGGGGGCCTGGTGCCCAAGGGGTGGGCGGATCGCCTGCCGGATCACAGCGCCCCCTTCACCTCGGCCACCGTGTTCATCGTGCGAAAGGGCAACCCCAAGGGGTTGAAGGATTGGCCTGATCTGCTCAAGGAGGGGGTACAGGTCATCGTGCCCAACCCCAAGACCTCGGGGAACGGCCGCTACACCTATCTGTCTGCCTGGGGGTATGTGCTGGAGCAGGGGGACGATGAAGATGCGGCCAGGGCATTTGTCGGGAAGCTGTTCAAGCAGGTTCCCGTGCTCGACACCGGCGGCCGCGCCGCCACCACCACCTTCATCCAGAACCGCATAGGGGACGTGCTGGTCACGTTCGAAAACGAAGCCGAGATGATTGCCCGGGAGTTCGGTCGTGGCAGCTTCGAGGTGGTCTATCCGAGCGTCACTGCCGTGGCCAAACTGCCGGTGTCAGTGGTGGACAAGGTGGTCGACAAGCAGGGTACCCGCAAGGAGGCCGAAGCCTATCTTGCCTATCTCTGGTCTGACGAAGGCCAACGTATTGCTGCCAGCAACTATCTACGCCCGCGCAACCCGGCGATCCTCGCCGAGTTTGCAGACCGTTTCCCGAACGCCACCTTCCTCGACGTGGTGAAGACCTTCGGCGCGTGGCCTGTGATCCAGAGCACTCACTTCAAGGAGGGCGGAGTGTTCGACCAGATCTATGCCCAGCGCTGAGGCGCCCCGGGATAACGATGCTCACCCAGGTGCAGCCGGGGCGTTGCTGCCTGGCAGCCCTCTCTGTCGGTGGGGCCAGGTTGGTGCGTCAGGCTCTAAAAGATGAACAGGACCGTCGCGGATGGCGGTGTCCTGGAGGGGGAGGGTGTTCTGGCGCAGTCACACCGGCGTCTTGACCCGAGACCCGGGACAAAAAGCACGAAGGGTTGGCCTCGCACTGAGGCCAACCCTTCGTCTGTCTGGTGCCGGTAATAGGAGTCGAACCTACGACCTTCGCATTACGAATGCGCTGCTCTACCAACTGAGCTATACCGGCGGTTTGATGTTCAGAGTCGTGAAAAAAGCCGGGCAAGTCAATTGAGCCAACTCGATTTTATGAGTTGGCTCATGATGTTAAGGCATATCAGAGGTCAATGAACTCCGGGATGTGGGCACGGCCGCGGCTCTCGAGAAAATCGAGCAGTGCGCGGGGGGAGCGGGCCAGGATCCGCTCATGTGGGAAGTTGGCTTCGGTGACCAGCCGATGGCAGTGATCAAAGTCGCCGAGGCTGAATGCCACGTGGGAGTCGGAGCCGAAAGTGAGGTAGGCACCCAGATCGCGCGCCGCCTCGACGATGGCGCGGCAGTTGCTTTCGCTGCCTGCACGGGAGTGACTGAACGAGGAGTTGTTGACCTCCAGCGCCACTCGATACTCTGCCGCTGCCTTGACCACCGCCTGGATATCGATGGGGAAGGCGGGGTTGCCGGGGTGGCTTATCATGTCGACCCGACCACTTCGAATGGCGTTGATCATGGCCTGGGTGTGGGTAGCCTGATCGCAGGGGGGGAACACCGGTTCGTGAAAGCCCGCCATGATCATGTCGAGCCGCGACTCGTAGCGCTCGGGGAAGTCTATTTCACCGTCAATGTTCTTGATGTTGGCTTCGATGCCGCGCAGGATGCCGACCCCGTCCACGACCCTGGGCAACACGTGCAGATTGACGAAATGCCAGTAATGCGGGGCATCAGCCATGTCCGGGCCATGGTCCGTGGTGGCGAACAGCTTGATCCCCTTGGCTTTGGCGATGGGCAGGTAATCGTGAATGGTGCTGTAGGCGTGGGTGCTGGCGACGGTGTGCGTGTGGGTATCGACCGTATACTTCATCTTCTCTCCCCTCTGGCATGAGGCGACAGCATAGCAAGATTGGCGAAGCCGGGCCATGTGGCTGGTTGCCATACTTTGTCACAATTTGGGTCTGTGCTGACAAAGTCTGATGACGTTTCACTGCGAGGATAGCGACATCGATGCAAGCCTGAACACCCATCGATGGGTCGACACTGGATGGTCAGACCCGTTTTCCCCGCCGTCGCCCCTGCGACGGTTTTTTTTGGTTCTCTGTCGGCGCATCGGGTGACGGCAGGGCAAAAAAATGCCCAACTAGCATAACGCAGGTTGGGCGAGACTTAATGTTTAATTGCAGTGGCATAGATATAGAGTGCCGTCTCGCCGCGAAGTTCCCGCCATCTTCCCTCTTTTTTGATTAAAAACATTTAGCCAACACTTGTTCACATTCTCTTGACATGGGTGGGCGTGAAACGTACTTTTTAAACATTCGTTTAAGTGAGGTGTCCAGTGAGTAAAATCGATACCAAGAACCGTATTCTCGATGCCGCCGAGGTGCTGTTTGCCGAGCGAGGGTTCGCCGATACCTCGTTGCGTCTGATCACCAGCGAGGCCGATGTGAACCTGGCTTCGGTCAATTATCACTTCGGCTCCAAGAAGGAGCTTATCCAGGCGGTGCTCGACCGTTATTTGAGCCTCTTCATGCCGGCACTGGACGGGCGGTTGCAGACGTTGATGGCGCAGGATCAGCTGACCCTGTTGCAGGTGTTCGAGAGCTTTGTCGAACCCCTGATGAAACTGTCGGCCGTCAGGGCGAATGGCCCGGCGCTCTTCATGCAGTTGCTGGGGCGCGGCTATATCGACAGTCAGGGTCACCTGCGCCGCTTTATTACCACCCATTATGGGGCGACCCTGCACGGGATCACCCAGGCCATCTCCAAGGCCAATCCGGATTTGTCGCCAGCGGATCTCTTCTGGCGCCTGCATTTCACCCTGGGCACCGTCGTCTTCACCATGGCCTCTGCGGATGCCCTGCGTGACATCGCCCAGGCCGATTTTGGCCAGCAGCTCGATGTGGAAGGGCTGGTGCGCAACGTCATTCCTTATCTGGCGTCCGGTGTCGGGGCGCCCGTGGAGTCGACCAGGCTCTCCCTGGCCGTGTAACACCTAACAATAATCAACGGAAACAGTGAAATAGAAGGAACTTCGGTATGATCACATTGCTTGTCCTGCTGGTGCTGGCGATAGCCGTGGTGCTCGGTGTCCCCGCCATCCGTAAAAAGGTGGTGACCCGCCCCGTGTTCGGCATCTTCAAGAAGATACTGCCGCCCCTGTCGGCCACCGAGCGGGAGGCCATGGAGGCCGGCTCCGTCTGGTGGGACGGGGAGCTGTTTCGCGGCAACCCGGACTGGAAGAAACTGCACGGCTACGGCAAGGCCGAGCTGAGCGCAGAAGAGCAGGCCTTTATCGACAACCAGGTCGAAACCCTGCTCGCCATGGTGGACGACTTCAAGATCGTCAACGAGACCAAGGACCTGCCGGAGCCGGTGTGGGACTATCTGAAGAAAGAAGGCTTCTTCTCCCTGATCATCCCGAAATCCTACGGCGGCCGCGAGTTCTCGGCGATTGCCAACTCCACCATCGTCACCCGTATCGCCACCAAGAGCCTGAGCGTCGCGGTCACCGTCATGGTGCCCAACTCCCTCGGCCCGGGCGAGTTGCTGATGCATTACGGCACCCAGGCCCAGAAAGATTTCTGGCTGCCGGGGCTGGCCAACGGCAAGGAGGTGCCCTGCTTCGCCCTGACCGGGCCGGAAGCGGGCTCCGATGCGGGCGCCATCCCGGACAAGGGGATCGTCTGCAAGGGGATGCACAAGGGGGAAGAGGTGCTGGGCATTCGCCTGAACTGGAACAAGCGCTACATCACCCTGGCGCCGCGTGCCACCGTGCTGGGGCTGGCGTTCAAGCTCTATGACCCGGAAAAACTGCTGGGTGACAAGGAAGAGATCGGCATCACCTGTGCGCTGATCCCGACCAGTCACCCTGGCGTGCGCGTCGGCGATCGCCACTACCCCATGGGGCTGGCGTTCCTGAACGGTCCGACCTTCGGCAAGGATGTGTTCATTCCGCTCGACTGGATCATCGGTGGCCCGGATTACGCCGGCCGCGGCTGGCGCATGCTGGTGGAGTGCCTCTCCGCCGGTCGCGGCATCTCGCTGCCTGCCCTTGGCACCGCCTGTGGTCACATGGCGAGCCGCACCGTGGGCGCCTACTCCTATGTGCGCAAGCAGTTCGGCATGTCCATCGGTAAGTTTGAAGGGGTGCAAGAAGCGCTGGCCCGCATTGGCGGCCTCACCTATCAGCTCGAAGGCGCTCGTCGCATGACCGCAGGTTCCCTGGACTTGGGTCAGGCACCGGCCATCGTCACCGCGATCTCCAAGTACCACATGACCGAGATGGCCCGCCAGGTGATGGATGACTCCATGGACATCCACGCCGGTCGCGCCATCCAGCTGGGCCCGAAAAACTACACCGGCTACGCCTACATGGGCATTCCGGTGGCCATTACGGTGGAAGGGGCCAACATCCTGACCCGCAACCTGATGATCTTCGGGCAAGGGGCCACCCGCTGCCATCCGTATGTGTTTGCAGAGCTGGAAGCGGCGGCCGACACCGATGTGGAGCGCGGTCTCGAGAAGTTTGACGCCCTGCTGATGAAGCACATCGCCTTCGGTACCGGCAACTTCTTCGGTGCCCTGTTCCAGGGGCTGACCCTGGGCCAGTTCAACAGCGCCCCGGTGGCTGGCGAAACCGCCCGCTACTACAAGCAGCTCTCTCGCATGAGCAAGGGGCTTGCCCTGTGCGCCGACGTCTCCATGCTGATGCTGGGCGGGGATCTCAAGCGCAAGGAGATGATCTCCGCCCGTCTGGGTGACGTGCTGAGTCACCTCTACCTGGCCTCCGCCACCCTCAAGCATTACGAGGATCAGGGCCGCATGGTCTCTGACCTGCCGTTCGTCCAGTACGCGGTGGAGCGCAACCTCTACCTGATTGGCAAGGCGTTCGAGGGCTTCTTCCAGAACTTCCCGAACAAGGTGGTGGGTGCCGTACTCAAGAGGGTGGTGTTCCCGTTCGGCGTCGGTTACAAGATGCCGGCGGACGATCGCTGCCATGCCATCTGTCTGGCCATGATGACGCCGGGCGAGTTCCGGGATCGTCTGACCGCGCTCTGTTATGTGGGCAAGGACGAGGCGGATCCGGTGGGGCTGATGGAGCGTGCCTTCCAGGCCATGGTCTTGGTGCAGCCCATCGAGAAGAAGCTGGTGCAGGCCCAGAAAGAGGGCAGACTGCCCCGCAAGCTGGCGCTGCCTGAGCTGGTGGCTGCCGCCCTGTCCCAGTCCATCCTCGGCAAGGAGGAGGCGGACAAGCTGCTGGCCGCCGATGCCCTGCGCTACGAGGCTATCCAGGTGGACAACTTCGCTCCTGGCGAGCTGGAAGGATTGTCTCAACCGAACCCGGTCGAGCATGCAGCCTGACCCCGAGCATAAACCGACAACCGGCCCTAGTGGCCGGTTTTTTGTTGTTTAACCAGGCATTTACAAGGTCGATTAATTCCAGTTTAATGCAATGGCCCCCACCCTTGGGGCAGGAAGCAAGGCCATCGGAATGGCCGATAACAACAACTCAGGAAGAGTGAATGAACCTCGCCAAAACGGCGATCGAACGCCCCATCTGGGTGGCGGTCTCGGTCGTGCTGATTTTTTTGCTGGGCCTGCTCAGCATCCGGGGACTGCCCGTCCAGCTGTTTCCCGACATAGACCGTCCTCACCTCAACATCACGGTGGACTGGCGCTCGGCCTCGCCCCAGGAGATGGAGTCGGAGATAACCGATCCCATCGAGCAGGAGATGCAGGGGGTACAGGGGCTCAAGAGTCTCAGCAGCAACAGCTACCCCGGCTTCACCGAAATCGACATGGAGTTTGCCCTCGGCACCGACATGCAGCGGGCCCAGCTTGACGTCATCTCCCGCCTGAACCGGGTCTCGGGGCTGCCGGACAACATCGGTGGCCCTTACGTCAACAACTACAGCAGCAACGACACCCTGACCTTCTTCTTCATCCAGCAACTGCCCGGCGCCAAGGGAGAGATAGACGATCACCAGGCGCTGATCGAGGCGAGGGTCAAGCCCGAGCTGGAGCGGATCCCCGGGGTGTCCACGGTCGACATCGAGGGGATCAACGAGCGCCAGATCCAGATCCGCTTCGACCCTTACCGCGCCGCCGAGCTGGGGGTGGAGATCCCGGTGCTCGCCAGCCGGGCAACGACGGGCTGGGATGTGTCGGCCGGCACCCTCGACATCGGACGATGGGAGTACAAGCTGCGCTTTGCCGGTCGCTATGACGTGGCGGCCCTGGGGGACAAGGTGGTGGACTGGCGTGACGGCCTGCCCATCTATCTGCGGGACGTAGCCGAGATCAGAGTGGCCCGGGAGGAGAACCCGGTGCTGCGCATCCAGAACGGCAACACTGCCATCGCGGCGCAGATCTTCAAGGAGAGCGGTGCCAATGCCCTGGCGGCGCTCGAGGGGATCAAGGCCAAGGTCGGGGAGCTCAACCGGGAGGTGCTGGAGCCGGTCGGCCTGCACATGGAGCAGTCGTTTGACGCTTCCCTCTACATCAACCGGGCGGTGAGCATGGTGACCGCCAACCTGGGGCTCGGGGTGCTGCTCTCCTGCGCCATACTCTGGGTCTTTCTGCGCCAGCTCAAGGCGACCCTGATGATCGCGATCGCCATTCCCATCAGCATCATGCTCACCTTCTGCCTGCTCAAGGTGATGGGGCGGACCCTCAATATCATCTCCCTGGCGGGCATTGCGTTTGCGGTCGGCATGGTGCTCGACGCCGCCATCGTGGTGCTGGAGAGCATCTACCGGCGCCATGAGCGGGGTGACATCAGCAAGGGAGAGGCGGCGCTGGAGGGCACCCGCCGGGTGTGGACCGCTCTGGTGGCGTCCACCCTGACCACGGTCGCCATCTTCCTGCCGGTGCTCCTGCTCAACGACGTGGAAGGGCAGTTGTTTGCCGATCTTGCGCTCACCATCGCCTGCGCGGTGACGGTCTCCATGGTGGTGGCGGTCACGGTGTTGCCTGCGGTGGCGGCGCGCTGGATGGGGCACGAGCGGCTGATTGATCCCTTTGAGCGCCTGTGGTGCCGCGCCACCCGCCATGTGATCCGCTGGACTGCCACCGCCCCCAGGCGCTGGGCCATCATCGTCCTGATGATGACGGGGCCTGTGCTGGTGAGCTGGCTGCTGCTGCCCAAGATGAACTACCTGCCGGATGTGAAGCGGGACGCCATCGACGTCTGGATGAGTTTCACCCCCGGGGTCAATCTCAAGGCCCAGCGGGAGGAGGTGATCGATACCCTGATTGCCCGCCTCGACCCCTATATGAAAGGGGAGAAGGAGCCTGTCCTCAAGAACTACTACATCCTGCGCTACCCGGGTGGTGCCCAGATCGGGGTGCGGCCAAAGGAGGAGAGCCAGATCAAGGTACTGGAGCAGCTCTTGATGAAGCAATTGCTGGTGGGCATTCCCGACACCCGGGTGTTTGGCGGTCAGGGGTCCCTGTTTGGCGGTTTTGACAGTGAAAACAGCATCTCCCTGCTGATCCAGGGAGGTGGGCTGCCCGAACTCTATCAGGCGGCCCGGGAGAGCATGACCATAGTGCAGCGGGACTTGCCCGGCGCCCAGGTCAGGCCAGAACCCGGACTCGATTTCACCGCTCCCGAGCTTCGGCTGGTGCCCCAGGACAGGCGCCTGGCCGAGGTGGGCTGGGATCGTTCCCCCATGCCCGCCATCATCCAGACCTTTGGCGATGGTCTGCGGGTCGGCGAATATTTCGACGGGGATGAGCGGCTCGACATCCTGCTGATGGGGCAGGCCTCCGCCAACCCGGACGAGCTCAAGGCGGTGCCGCTTGCTACCCCGTCCGGGCGCATCGTTCCCCTTGGGGAACTGCTGCGGGTGGAGCCGCAACTCGGGCCTGAGAGCATCTTCCGATCCGATGGGCGGCGCAGCATCAGCCTGCAGATTTCGCCCCCTGCGGGGATGAGCATGGAGCAGGTGCTCGACACCCTGCAGCACAAGAGCTTTGCCGCCATCCGGCCGTTGCTGCCGGCCGGGGGGGAGCTGCGGGTCGCCGGCAATGCCGACAGCCTGCAACAGGCGCTCGGCAACCTCGGCAGCATCTTCCTGTTCGCCGTGATGATACTGCTGATTCTGCTGTGGGGGGTCTTCGCCTCCCTCAAGGATGCCGTGCTGGTATTGCTCACCTTGCCGCTCGCCACTGTCGGCGGCGTGCTGGCGCTGCACCTGAGCGGTCTGGTGGCGCCGCTGCCGATGGACTTGCTCACTATCATCGGCTTCGTCATCCTGCTCGGGTTGGTGGTCAACAACGCCATTTTGCTGGTGCACCAGACCAGGATGGCCGAGCGGGAGGGGATGAGCCGACAGTCGGCAGTCACCGATGCCCTGCAAAGCCGGATGCGTCCCATCGCCATGACCAGCCTCACCAGCATCTTCGGCATGCTGCCCCTGATGCTGAGTCCGAGCGAGGGGAGCGAAATCTACCGGGGGCTGGCCACCGTCATCGTCGGCGGCATGAGCTGCAGCACCCTCTTCACCCTGATCCTGTTGCCCGCCTTCCTGCGGTTGGGGGAGCAGACCGACATACCGCACGCCCTTCGGCAGCGTGCCTGAGCAAGGAGCTCATCGATGACACAAGGTTTCACAAGGATGGTGGTGGGGGCCCTGCTGCTGACTGGCGGGCTGCCTGCGCTTGCACAAAGCAAGATGGTGACGCTGGCGGAGGTGGCCCAGGGAGAGGCGGGGGCCAGCATCTGGGTCAGCGGCACGGTGGCGAGCCGCCAGCAGGCGGCGCTCAGCGCCGAAGTGAGCGGTCGGGTGGAGTGGATAGCCGAGTTTGGCAGCCGGGTGAAGGCGGGGGACGAGTTGTTGCGCCTGGACAGCGCGACCCTGCGCCTCTCGCTGGAGCAGGCGAGGGCGGAACAAGCCAGAGAGGGGAGCAACCTGCGTTACGCTCGCGCCGAGTTCCAGCGCCTGGATCGTTTGCACCAGCAAAAGAGTGCTTCCCAGAGCCAGTATGACAAGGCGCGTTATGACGTGGAGCAGGCTGAGCTGGCCGAGCAGCTTGCGCGGGTGCAGGTGCGCCAGATTGAGGAGCAGCTGCGCAGAAGCCGCATCTTTGCCCCGTTTGACGGGGTGGTGAATGAACACTTCATCCAGCCGGGGGAGCATGTGGATGCGGGCGAACAGGCGCTTGAGCTGGTCAATCCGGACCAGCCGGATATCCGGTTGCGTGCGCCTATTGCCTGGGCCCGGCAACTGGCCACCCAGGCCCGGTTGCGGGTGGAAGGGGAGCAGCTCAGTAGCCACGCCATCTATTACCAGCGGGCGGCGAGCGCCGATCCCAAGTCACGGCTCATCGAGCTGCGCCTCAAGCCGGAAGCGGGCTCGTTCATCATCGGCTCGCCAGTGCGGGTGGCGCTGCCAATGGGAGAGCAGCACACCATGCTGCTGCCACGGGATGCCCTGGTGCTCGGCACCGAGGGAAGCGTGGTCTATCAGGTGGAGCAGAGCGGCGAGGCGCTCACGGTGAACCGGGTGCCGGTCACCGTGCTCTTTGGGGACAGCCGGGAGGTGGCGGTGAGCGGCGCTCTCAAGCAGGGAGACAAGGTGGTGGTGCGCGGCGCCGGCAGCCTGCAGGATGGAGACAAGGTGGAGCTGTTTCGCGGTTGAACCTGGGCAGATCCCATAAAAAAACGGCTCCCGCGGGAGCCGTTTTTGTGGCAGGGAGGAGGGGCGATTACTCGACCATCATCACCTTGCAGGTGTTGGTGCTGCCGACGGTCTCCATCTTGTCGCCGTGGGTGAGCAATACCATGTCGCCGCTTTGCAGCAGTCCCTTGGCCTTGAGCACGTCCAGCGCGTCGCGGCACACCTCGTAGACCGGCTTGGTCTCGTCGCCATCAAACAGCACGGGGGTGACGCCGCGGTAGAGGTTGGCCCAGGCCAGGGTCTTGTTGTGAGGAGACATGGCGAAGATGGGCAGGCCGGAGCTGATGCGGGACATCAGCAGCGGGGTGGTGCCCGACTCGGTCAGCGCCACGATCGCCTTGACCCCTTCCAGGTGGTTGGCCGCATACATGGTGGACATGGCCACCGCCTCTTCCACCGAGGTGAAGGTGTAGTTCATGCGGTGGTTGGAGACGTTCAGGCTCGGGTGCTTCTCGGCGCCCACACAGACGCTGGCCATGGAGGTCACGGTCTCGATGGGGAACTGGCCGGCGGCGGTCTCGGCGGAGAGCATCACCGCATCGGTACCATCCAGCACGGCGTTGGCCACGTCCATGACTTCGGCACGGGTCGGGAGCGGCGCGTTGATCATGGACTCCATCATCTGGGTCGCGGTGATGACCACGCGATTCAGGCGGCGGGAGTGGCGAATGAGCTTCTTCTGCACACCCACCAGTTCGGGGTCGCCGATTTCGACGCCGAGATCGCCACGGGCCACCATGACGGCATCGGAGCCAAGGATGATGTCTTCCATCGCCTCGTCGCTGGCGACGGTCTCGGCGCGCTCGACCTTGGCCACGATCTTGGCGTTGGAGCCAGCTTCGCGGGCCAGTTCGCGGGCGTAGCGCAGATCATCGCCGCTGCGGGGGAAGGAGACCGCCAGGTAGTCCACGTTCATGCGGGCGGCGGTCTTGATGTCTTCCTTGTCCTTCTCGGTCAGGGCGGGGGCGGAGAGGCCGCCACCCTTCTTGTTGATGCCCTTGTTGTTGGAGAGAGGGCCGGCTACGGTCACCGTGGTGTGGATGCGGGTGCCTTCGACCTGCTCGACCTTCAGTTGCACGCGGCCATCGTCCAGCAGCAGGATGTCACCGGATACCACGTCCTGCGGCAGGCTCTTGTAGTCGATGCCGACCTGCTCCTGGCAGCCTTCGCCCTTGCCGAGGGCGGCGTCGAGAATGAACTTGTCACCGATGGCGAGGTAGATCTTGCCATCCTTGAAGGTGGAGACGCGGATCTTGGGGCCTTGCAGATCGCCCATGATGGCCACGTGGCGGCCCAGCTTGGCGGCGATGTCACGCACCTGGTTGGCGCGCTGGATATGATCTTCAGGAGTGCCGTGGGAGAAGTTCATCCGCACCATGTCGGCACCGGCGCGAATGATCCCCTCGAGAATGCCGTCGCGATCGGTCGCCGGACCGAGTGTGGTAACAATCTTTGTACGTCTTGGCATGAAAGACTCCAATGTGAAGTTGATATGACTTGAAATACTGCCCCGTCAAGCATGTGGCATGGCGCCAACTGGCAGGCCATCTGAGTGGCCTTGTTTGATTGAATTTCGATACTACACCAAGCCCGTTGGCATAGACAGTCGGGGCCGGACCCCCGAATGATCAGGAGGAGTGCGGGGTATCAAAGCGGGATTCGCGCAAACCTTCTTTGACTTTCTTCAGGTTTTCGCGAAATTTCATGCCACGGCGCAGGGTGAAACCGGTGGCCAGCACGTCCACCAGGGCGAGCTGGGCGATGCGCGAGGCCATGGGCATGTAGACGTCGGTGTCTTCCGGCACGTCCATGGAGAGCACCAGGTTGCATTCGCGGGCCAGGGGAGAGTCCTTGGCGGTCATGCCGATGACGGTGGCATCGTTTTCCCGGGCCAGCGCGGCAATTTCCACCAGGGCCTTGGTGCGGCCGGTGTGGGAGATGAGGACCACCACGTCCCCTTCGCTGCTGTTGATGCAGCTCATGCGCATCATGACGATGTCATCGAAGCTCACCACGGGGATGTTGAAGCGGAAGAACTTGTTCTGGGCATCCCGGGCGACGGCGGAGGAGGCGCCCAGACCAAAGAAGCTGATCTTCTTGGACTGGGTCAGAATATCGACGCAGCGGTTGATGGCCGAGATGTCCAAGCTGTTCTTGGCGGCATCGAGGCAGGCCATGGTGGATTCGAAGATCTTGGCGGTATAGGTATCCGGGCCGTCTTCCGCTTCCACGTGGCGGTTCACATAAGGGGTGCCGTTGGCCAGACTCTGGGCCAGGTGCAGCTTGAAATCGGGAAAACCCTTGGTATCGAGGCGACGGCAGAAACGGTTGACGGTCGGTTCGCTCACATCGGCCAGCTTGGCCAGGGTAGCAATGCTGGAGTGAATGGCGGTCTGGGGTGAGGCCAGGATCACTTCAGCCACCTTACGCTCTGATTTACTGAAACTTTCCAGATTGTTCGTAATTTTATCGAGGGTATTCATCATTACCACCAGGCATTTTTGTAATTTAACTTCAGTGTCTGTGCACTAAATTCACAGCTCAAGCAGGTTTCCAGTCTCCGCGATGACTATACAAGACAAGCGCTTATCGGAACTAATCTCGGTCCTGTAAAGTATGACTTATGTCTAATTATTTCGTGTTTTTAGTTGCAAACTTCCATTTGCGTCTTGAAAACGCTTACAAATGTTGCAAAGCAACAACACTGTGAGCGGGCGCACACTTGTCTGCATAAATCGCGCAGCCCGGCTGCGGGCTCGAGTAGTATTGCAGGCAAATAATAATGTCGGGACGGTAAGGGCCGCCCCGAGTCGGTAACGAAGGAGTTTGTTATGCAGCATACCCATGCGCTGGTGGGCGACGTTGGCGGTACCAATGCCCGGCTGGCCCTCTGCGAACTGGCGACGGGCGCCATTTCCCAGGCAAAAACCTATTCGGGGCTGGCCCATCCCAGCCTGGAGGCCGTGGTGCGCCTCTATCTCGAAGAGCACGATGCCACCGTGGGCGAGGCGTGCATCGCCATCGCCTGTCCCATCAATGGTGACTGGGTCGCCATGACCAACCACAGCTGGGAGTTCTCCATCCGCGAGATGCAGGCAAACCTCGGCCTGGCACGCTTGCAGGTGATCAACGATTTCACTGCCGTCTCCATGGCGGTGCCCGTGCTCGGCGAGAGCGATCGCATCCAGCTCGGGGGCGCGGCCCCAGTCGCCGGCAAGCCCATCGCCATCTATGGCGCAGGGACCGGCCTTGGCGTTGCCCACCTGGTGCAGGCCGGTGAGCAGTGGCTGAGCTTGCCGGGTGAGGGCGGTCACGTGGACTTCGCCGCCAACACGGAAGAGGAAGATGCGGTGCTGCAGGTGATGCGCGGCGAGCTGGGCCATGTGTCGGCGGAGCGTTTCCTCTCGGGCCCCGGGCTCGTCAATCTCTATCGCGGCCTGGTCAAATCCGATGGCCGCGAGCCCGAACCCTTTGCCCCCAAGGACATCACCGAGCGCGCGCTGGCGGGGGATTGCCTCGATTGCCGCCGCACCTTGAGCCTGTTCTGCGTGCTCATGGGCCGCTTTGCCGGCAACCTGGCCCTCAACATGGGCACCTTCGGCGGTGTCTACATCGCCGGTGGCATAGTGCCGCGCTTCCAGGAGTTCTTCATCGGATCGGGCTTTCGGGTCGCCTTCGAGGACAAGGGGCGCTTCAAGCCTTATCTCAAAGACATTCCGGTCTTCCTCATCACCCATGAAGGGCCGGGGCTGCTCGGGGCAGGGGCTTATCTGCGCCAGTCCCTCGGGATCCGTCTCTGAGCCTTGCCAGGGTGAACATGGTTCAGTCCCGATTCAGTGACCGGGGCGTAAAGTGAACCTACGTACTCAAGAGGACGGGGCTTCATAGGGAATTGAAACCGGTCTTCATCCGCTGGGTGCGCATTGTCACCTGACAAGCCTGAACTGTTTTACCGGCCCTCGCGGCCGGTTTTTTTATGCCTGTCGTTTCTGCGCGAGCATGGGGGCTGAGGGGAGCGGCAGGCCAGCATCTGATGGGGGCGCAAGCTCGTCAGCCTCGCTGCCATGTGCTTGGCCTGGTCGAGGCATAAGGAGTGAGACATGGAAAGCACCGGGATGGCAACGCCCGAATGCGGCAGGAGCCAGGTACTGGCTCCTGCGCTGTCAGGGGAGGGTGATGTGGAATCTCGCGCCGCCGAGCGGGGAGTCATCCACCCGGATCTCGCCGCCGTAGCTGTGCACGATTTCGGTCACCACGGCGAGGCCAATCCCCTGGCCGGGGGAGCTGTCAGCCCGCACGCCGCGCTGGAAGATCTGCTGCGATTTGCCGGGGGCGATGCCGGGACCGTCGTCTTCCACCACGATGAGCAGACCCTTCTCCCGGTGGCGGACATGAACCCGGATCTCGCTGATGGCGAATTTGCAGGCGTTGTCCAGCAGGTTGCCCATCAGCTCCATCAGATCGCCCTGCTCGCCGTGAAAGAAGACATCGTCGTCAAACTGGAAGCCGGTCTGCAGCTTCTTGTGGCGATAGACCTTGGCGAGGCTGGCCAGCAGCTTCTCGATGAGGGGAACCGGTTCGGTGCCCTTGCTCGCGAGGCGTTTTCGCCCGGTGACGGCGCGGCGCAACTGGTACTGAATGATCTGATCCATGGTGGTGATCTGTTCATTGATGTTGTCATGGATGTCGTGGCCGAGCTTGAGCTCCTGGGCGGTGATCTGGATGAGCGCCAGCCGGGTTTTCAGGCTGTGGGCGAGATCGTTGAGGGCGTGCTGGTAGCGCTGGGTCTGCTGGCGTTCGTTCTCCAGCAATTGGTTGACCGAGCTTGTCAGGGGGGGCAGCTCGCGCTCGTAGTCGTTTGACAGTGCCTCTCGCGTACCGGCGCGGATCTCGTCAATCTGGCGTGCCATGGTACGCAGGGAGGAGAGGCTCCAAAAACTGGTGAGCAGCAACAGGGCGCCCAGCAGACAGTAGGCGAGCAGCGCCTGGCGAATGCAGCGGTAGAGGTAATCGCGGGTCTGGGCCTGATAGCGCCTGGCGGAATCGACCATCACCACGTAGTAGGTGGTGGGCCCTGCGCCATGGTTGCGCAGGAAACGCAGGCTGTAGATGAAGTAGCTCTCGCCGTTCTTGATGGTATGCAGCTTGAAGAAATAGTCCTGATCCAGTCCCCCCAGGTATCTCATCAGATCCCGGCAGATGGTCTCCTTGATGGAGACCACCTCCGGCATGTGCAGGCTGGACCAGCTCAGCACTCCGTCGGCGCGGCAGATCAGGGTATCGAGATTGGGATCGATGGCATCTGGGGTGAGCTTGCCTAGATCTGTCATGGCGTGGGGTTCCGGCTGCTTGGACGAGAACAGCTTGGAGAGGTTCTCCTGCATGCGGACACTGGCTTTCTGGGCCTGCTCCTCGGCATGGCCGAGGTAGAGGATGTAGACGGAGAAGGCCATGATGAGCGCGATTACCAGCATGGCACTCAGCATCAGCTTGAGGTGCAGTGAGCGGCGGATCAGGGTCAGGGGATGCAACATGGCAAGGCGCATCAGCTGCAGGCGAGGTTGAAGATGTAGCCCTGGCGGCGGATGGTGGAGATGGGCTGGATGCTCCCTTCCGGATCCAGTTTTTTGCGAAGCCGGCTCACCATCACCTCGATGGTGTTGGGATCCCCTTCACCATCCCCATAGAGCTGATCCAGCAACTGCTGTTTGGAGACCACCTGACGGGCATTTCGCATCAGGTATTCCAGGATCAGATATTCGAAACTGGTCAACACGGTGACCTCGCCGGCGATGGTCAGCTCCTTGCGGGAGAGATCCAGCTCGTAGTCACCCGCCTTCACTCTGGGGGAGATGAAGCCGGCGCTGCGGCGTACCAGCGCATTGAGGCGGGCCAGTAGCTCGTCCTTCTGGAAGGGTTTGACCAGGTAGTCGTCCGCCCCGGCCTCCAGTCCTTCCACCTTGTCCTGCCAGTTGCCTCTGGCCGTCAGCACAATGATGGGAAAGGGGATCTGCTGCTCGCGCAGGCGGGTGATGAGCTGAAGGCCATCCATGTCAGGCAGGCCCAGATCGATGATGGCGACATCGATGGGGTAGTCGGCTGCGTAGTGCAGCGCCACCTGGGCATTGTCCGTGCTGTAAACCTGGTTCTGGGTGAGGTATCCTGATTTTCACAGACAGTCCCGATTGTTACGATGAGACAATCGGGGGTATTGAATGAAATCGAGAGAACACTATTCACCAGAGTTTCGGGCAGAGGCGGTTCGACTGGTGTTGGAGCAAGGCCTTGGCCAAGCTGAAGCCGCCAGAAGGTTGGGTATTGCCAAAGGCACACTGAGCAACTGGGTGGTCGCAGCCAAAGGAGGAAAGGATACATCGGCCATTCCCGGAGCGCGTTCTGTCGCCGAGCTGGAGGCTGAAGTGGCCCGGCTACGCAAAGCTCTCGCACAAGCCAACATGGAGCGCGACATCATAAAAAAGGCCGCCGCGTACTTTGCTCAGGAGTCACTGCCAAGTACGCGTGGATAGCCAACCAACAGGACATCTATCCCATTTCCGTTATCTGTCGTGTGCTGGAGGTCTCTCGTGCGGGCTTCTACCACTGGCGCCAGCGTCCACTGG
>NZ_PQLN01000071.1:0-23390 GCF_002919855.1 Aeromonas sp. ASNIH8
GAATTTGTAGGCTTTCAGAATTTGCATTTAGCGCTCAGTGTGTAGCATTATTGCCATATCTATTAAGCCCGATTGAGTGACAGAATGCAATTCACTAAAATTAATAAATCACGCCATTCGGCCTACGCTTTGCACGTACATTTGGTGTTTATCACCAAGTATCGAAAGCCGATATTGGGGGAACTGCATCACGCTTCATTCGGTCAGTGTGCGGCAGAGGTTTGCAGAGATTTTGGTGCGGAACTGAAAGAGTGTGACGGAGAGGCTGATCATGTTCACATGCTGATAGAGTACGCGCCAACGGTGCAGCTATCGGTACTGGTGAACTCGTTAAAGGCGGTCACATCAAGGCGACTGCGTAATGAATTTCTGGACTTGAGAGGTGCTTACAGCAAACCCGTACTCTGGTCACGCTCTTACTTTGCGGGCTCTTGCGGCGGAGCACCGTTGGAGGTGATCAAGCAATACATTCAAAACCAGCGGGGCTGACGCCCCGGCGAAATTCCCCTCCCACCTACGTCGGAGGGAGTCCCCTTTCGCATTTAAGATGGAATACCTCCGGTTAGCCATCGACGCCAACCCGTCAATCGGGGCGCTCACTTTTTAGCTTAGCCCGCCCGCGCTCGCCCGGTGTGCAGGTAGACACCTGCGCCCTTGACGGTGCCCACCCTGTAGCAGGTATGCTCGACCCCTTCGGCGCCCTGCCGTGCGGGCGCCGCTCAAACAAGGATGCCGCATGCAAACCAAGGACAAGTGTCTGGCCGCCCTGGTCATTCTCTGCTGGGGACTCAACTTCGTCGCCATCAAGTGGGGGCTGGAAGGCATCCCCCCACTGCTGCTGGGAGCACTGCGTTTCGTCGGAGTCGTCTTCCCGGCCATTCTGCTGGTCCCCAGGCCTGCCATGCCCTGGCGCTGGCTGCTGGCCTATGGCGGTGCCATCAGCCTGGGCCAGTTTGCCTTCCTGTTCTGCGCCATGAAATTCGGCATGCCCGCCGGCATGGCCTCCCTGGTGCTGCAATCCCAGGTGGTCTTCACCCTGCTGTTCGCCATGATCTGGCTCGGAGAGCGCTGGCAGCCCCACCACTGGGTGGCACTGCCGCTGGCGGGAGCAGGTCTTTATCTCATTGCCACCCATGGCGAGGGCAACCTCACCCTCATCGGGTTTGTGCTGACGCTGTGCGCAGCCGCCTGCTGGGGCCTTGGCAACGTCATCAATCGCCAGATAGGTCTGCGCTATCGCACCTCTCTGCCGAGCCTGGTCGCCTGGGGCGGGCTGGTGCCCATCCTGCCCTTCTTCGCGCTCTCCTGGCTGTTCGAGGGGCCCGAACTCATCGCAAGCAGCCTGCTCAACATCCGTTGGCAGGGCGTCTTGTGCGTGCTCTATCTCTCGTTTATCGCCACCTGGCTCGGTTATGGCCTGTGGGGGAGGCTGCTGATGCGCTATCCGGTGGCCCAGGTTGCCCCCCTCTCCCTGCTGGTGCCCTGTGTCGGCATGGTGGCCGCCGCCCTGCTGCTCGATGAACACCCCACTCCCCTGCAATGGCTGGGCTCGGGTCTGGTGCTGCTCGGCTTCGTGGTGCATCTGCTGGGGGGCAAGATGCGCTTCTTGAAGACCCAAACCGAGGATTGACCTCGCCCGGGAAACTTCCCATCATGGGTCAGGCCCTCTTGGGCCCACCCCGTTATTTCGGCAGGACGCCATCATCAGGAGAGCAAGGACATGCGTCATCCGTCATTTTCGATCATCCCCTCTTTACCAGGCATCATGCGGGTCATGGCCATGCTGCTCCCCTTCTGCTGGAGCCCGTTCGGCTGGAGTGCCACCCTGCCGGCAGATCTCAAATGGGAGAGCAACGACACCGACCCCGTCTATGCAGACCCCGAGGCCAAGCGAGGCGGCACCTTCCGGGATTTCATGTCGAGCTTTCCGCTCACCTTGCGCAAATACGGGCCGGATTCCAACGGCGGCTTTGCAGCCTACGTGCGCGAGACCAACCTGCCGCTCCTGAGCACCCATCCCGTGACGCGCAATCCCATCCCCATGCTGGCCAACCAGTGGGCTTTCGGCGCGGATAACAAGACGCTCTATTTTCGCATCAACCCCAAGGCCCGCTGGTCGGACGGCCAGCCCGTCACTGCGGATGACTGGGTCTTCACCCTCAAGATGATGCGCAGCAAGGAGATCAACGATCCCTGGTACAACAACTACTACAGCACCCAGATAAGCGAAGTGACCAAGTTTGACGATCACACCCTCGCCATCACCAGCGGCACCGAGAAGAGCCGGGAAGATCTGCTCGAAGCCCTCCCCTTCACCCCGGAGCCCAGCCACGCCATCAAGCTGACCGCCAACTGGGTCAAGGAGTACAACTGGAAGGTGCTGCCGGTCACCGGCCCCTACCAGATTGGCGAGCTCAAGAAGGGCAAGTCGGTTACCTTCGACCGGGTCAAGGATTGGTGGGGGAACGACGAGCGCTACTTCCAGCACCGCTTCAATCCGGATCGCATCGAGATCAAGGTGCTCAGGGATCAGAACATCGCCTGGCAGCACTTCCTGCGCGGTGAGCTCGACACCTTCCCACTCGTGATGCCCAACTGGTGGCACGACAAGAGCAAGACCGCCGAATTCGAGAAGGGTTATATCGAGCGGCTCTGGTTCTACAACCAGACACCTCAGCCCCCCATGGGGCTCTATCTCAACACCGCCGATCCCTTGCTGAGCAATCTCGACGTCAGACTCGGCATCCAGCACGCCCTCGCCCTGGACAAGATGATCGCGACCCTGCTGCGGGGGGACTACCAGCGTCTCAACACCTATGGCTCGGGCCAGGGAGATTTCACCAATACCGACCTCAAGGCGCGCCCCTTCGATCCCGCACTTGCTCGCGAATTCTTTGCCAAGGCGGGCTTTACCAAGACCGGACCGGATGGCATCTTGCGAAACGACAAGGACCAGCCCCTCTCCCTCAGCATCACCTACACCACGGCGGAACATGCCCAGCGTCTCACCCTGCTGCGGGAAGAGGCGAAAAAGGCGGGGCTCAACCTCGAGCTCAATCTGATGGATGCATCGGCCGGCTTCAAATCCATGCTGGAGAAAAAACACCAGAGTGCCTGGATGGCCTGGAGCGGTGGTCGCTATCCCGCCTACTGGGAACACTTCCACAGGGTCAATGCCAACAAGCCCCAGACCAACAACATCATGAACATTGATGACGATAGGATCTCGGCCCTGGTGGAGCAATACGACAAGGCGTTCGATTTCGGCAAGAAGGCCGACCTCTCCCGCCAGATCCAGCAGCGACTCTATGAGCTCGCCAGCTTCGTCCCCGCCTATCAGGTGCCCTATACCCGGGCTGGCGCCTGGCGCTGGGTACGCCTGCCCAAGGTGCCGGCAACCCCCCAGAGCGACTTGCTCTACTGGCCCCTCGACGGCTCCAACTCGGGTTACAGCTTTGGCGGCCTGCTCTGGATTGACGAAGCGGCAAAGGCTCAGACCCGGGCCGCCATCAAAGGGGGGCAGACCTTCCCGCCGGTGACCATCACGGATTCCACCTACCAGCAAAAATAGGGCAGCTGGCACCGTCGGCCCTAAAACAAAAGACCCCGCACATTGGCGGGGTCTTTGTTACAACCGGGATGGCACCAGGCAGAGGGCGCTCAGCCGCGTTTGGCCTGCTTTTGCGCAATGGCGTCGGCGACGTCGGCCGGGTCCAGCACAATGCCTTCCTGATCCGGCGTCGGGAACACGGCCACGCAGAGATCATCCTGCTCCATGCCGTCCACCCAGCGATCCAGCCACACCTTGAGGGTGATGGACTGCGGCTTGCACTCGGCCCACTCCCCTTCGGCCCAGGCCTTGGCGTAGTCGGGATGCGGCCATACCGGGATGCAGTCTTCCTCTTCGGTCGTCAGCATCATGACGCCGTGTTCGTCGGTCAGGACAAACAGCTCTTCGTGCTCGACCAGCTTGCTGATGAAGTGATCAAAGCGGTAATCGGCGTTCAGTTGCAGCGCGGCATTGCGCTCGGTGTCGCTAAGTTCATAGCTCATCGGTCAAGTCTCTCGTTCAATAAAGGGCGACATGTTCACATCTTGCCGACCCCTTGTCCAGCAGGAGTAATAGGTCATCCGTCTTTCCATCGCCTCACCCCAGCTCGGGGGTCAACAGCCGGAGTCCCGCGGTCTCACCCAGTCGCTCCCTCAGCCAATAGGCGGACTCCACTTCCACAAAGCAGAGCTGATCCCGCCCCGCAGCGACCCCCACCATGATCTGCTCAAGCCGTGCTTGCTGGGCGGCACTCCAGGCAGCAACCAGCTTGCCGCCATGGGCCTCGTCCACCACCTCGCGGCGCAGCTCGAACAGGTTATCGGTGATCGGGCTGTTTATCTTGCTCGGGTGGCGCCAGTACATCTGCAGGTTGTCCAGCATCTCCTCATCGTAACTTGCCAGCGCATCGAGCTCCGGCGTCTCTTTGCTCTGGGCCGCGAATTCACACCAGCCTGCCGACAAGGTAGCCAGACTCTGGGCATCCTTGCCATGCTGACGCAGGGTTGTCACGTCTTCCCCACGAATGGCCGGCAGCCAGAGATCTCCTTGATGTTGCGCTAGGAGAGGGAGCAGCAAGGAGGGAGCATAAACAGGAAAACGGGGACCCAGAGAGTGCAGCAGAGAGACCAGAGTGACAGTGATCATGAGACGCGCCTTGAACAAGATGACCTGGCATCACGCCTGGTCATGAGGGTGAACGAGGGTGCCATTCTAGCATGTTTGCCTTGCTGGGGGCGTTTGCGTCCAGCCGGACCGGTGATAGATAGCGTCCAAAAAAGCAGCGTTTGAACCAGAGCGGCCCCGATAAAGGCCAATTGTTTGAGCCAGCGCCCACTAAAGAGGCACCGGGGATGCTAGGTTGCATACATCTTTAGCGTAAGGAGTGCATCCATGAGTGGGATCAACCAGGTTTCTGACGATTTTGTGAATGAGCTGAAAATACTGGCGTGTTTTGATCCGGCCAACATGAGCCTGGGGATCAAGCTGCGCAGCGACATGTCGGAAGCGCTTTGCCAGGCGGCAGCGCGCCTGCACAGCCAGGGCCTGATCACCGCGGCAGATGGCGGCTATCTGACCCCTTTCGGCATGACCATGCTGGAGCATCTCCAACACCTGCTGGTCGCACTCAAGCCGAATTGAGCGGTTGTGGTGCCCAGAGCGAGAAGTTGAGCAACTCCCAGCGCTCTCCTTGTCGCAGCAGACAAGCAAACAGCAAAGGACCTTCGGGTCCTTTTATCTTGCCATCGACCAGCCACTCTCCCGCCCGTTTTGGCACCGGCTGTACCCTGATCTCATCGGGTTTCACCGCGTTTCCCAGGCGAACATGTACAAACTGTTGACACACGGACACGGCATCATTCACCGCAGGATCCGGCGTTGGCGGGCTGGCCTGACCGGTCAACGCCACGGTCAGCAAGAGGGATGCGAGCAGGGTCATGACGCGTATTGATGAAGCCATGAAAACAAAAAGCCGTGGCACCAGAGGTACCACGGCTTTCTTAAATTCTGCAAGAATTACAGAGCAGTTACGTTCTCAGCCTGCGGGCCTTTTTGACCTTGGGTCACAGAGAACTGTACGCGCTGACCTTCAGCCAGGGTACGGAAGCCGTTACCTTGGATAGCGCTGAAGTGAACGAAAACGTCCGGGCCGTTTTCTTGCTGGATGAAGCCAAAACCTTTGGTTTCGTTGAAAAACTTAACGGTACCGGTGATCATGTTAGACATATCTTTAAACCTGTATTCAAAATAATTACTTATGCTTTTCAGCGGATAAAGCTCAAAAAACGGGATTACTTATGAACAACAGGAAAAGATGTAAAACATCATATTCATTGACATAACTATCGCCTTTTCAAGCTGGTTAACATTATACGTGCCTTTGTCGATTACGCAAACAAATTTGTACCCCGCCAGCGGCGGGGTACAGCGGGTCAGACCTGTGCCGACTCCAGTGCCTGGACCAAGGCTTTGAGGAAGCGAGCCGCCTCTCCACCGGTGCAGGCTCTGTGGTCAAACGTCATCGACAAGGGAAGTGCACGCACCGGGCGCGCCTCACCGTGGATGAACACCACCTTCTCGAACAACTTGCCCGCACCTATGATGGCCACCTGGGGTGGTGTGACGATGGGGCTGGCGTAACGGCCAGCGATGGCGCCAAAGTTGGTGAGGGTGATGGTTGCCCCCTGCAGCATTTCCCGCGGCACGGCACGGGCCTTCACATCGGCGATCATCCGATCCAGTCCCTGCCGTATGTCAGCCGAGTCCCGTTCAGCCACGTTCTCCATCACGGGCACATAGAGCCCATGCTTGGAGTCAACCGCGATGGCCACATTGACCTCCCTGAACAGACGCCGCGACAGGGTCTCTCCGTCAAACCACGCATTCATGGAGGGTTCGGCCCGACACGCCACGCCGATCGCCTTGATAAGGCGCACAGTCACATCTTCATCCGGGCGCCAGTGGCGCAAGTCCACTTCGTCGGTGATGCTCACCGGCACCACAGTCCGGTGCGAGAGCTCCATCGCCTTGGCCATGGCCCGGCGCGAGCCTTTCAGGAATTCGTTGCCGCTCTCCTGCTGGGCCTCGAACGCCTGCTGCACATCCTGCTCGGTCACCATGCCAGCGCTGCCGGTTCCCTTGACCTTATCGATATCCAGCCCCAGTTTTTGCGCCAGCAGACGGACCGCTGGCATGGCTTGCACCAACGTACCGCCGGGCGCCATGGCCCCCACCACGAAATGATCCTCGATATGCTGCTGATGGGCGCTGACCTTGCCAACGACGGTGCCGTCATCCTCGCCCCCTTCAAACTCCACCAACGGTGCCCCGATGTGGAGGATGTCCCCCTCCTGCCCGCACAATCTGGCGATGACCCTGGCCACCGGCGAGGGCACATCCACCAACGCCTTAGCCGTCTCCACCGACAGCAGTACCTGATCTACCTGCACCGTATCACCGGCGCTCACCTTCCACTCGACGATCTCGGCCTCGGCCAGTCCTTCGCCCAGATCCGGCAATTTGAAAAATTTCATGACCTGCTCTCCCTCTGCTGGGACATCACCAAACATTGACAGACACCATGGAGCCCTGTGGCCCAGGCACTTGCGCATCCGTACCTGTCGCGCGTCATAGCCACTGGTTCTCCATCAGTTGCCGAGCTGCCTGCGCGATCTCCTGCTCGGTGATGAGGTAATACTCCTCGTTGCGATAGTAGGGGACGGCGGCATCCACGCCGGTGAGGCGTCTTGGCGGCGCCTTGAGGGCAGTCATCGCCTCTTCGGTCACCTGGGACACGATTTCGGCCCCCACCCCAAAACTGCCACAGGCTTCGTGTACTACCAGCAACCTCCCGGTCTTGCGTACCGAGGTCAGGATGCTCTCCATGTCCAGGGGTTTGATGGTGGCAAGATCCAGCACCTCGCACTGGATGTCCTGCTCCGCCAGCAGGTTCGCCGCCCGCATGACTTCCTGGATGCAGGCTCCCCAGGCCACCACAGTGATGTCCCGGCCGGGACGCAGGGTAAAGCAGACATCCAGCGGCAGGCCGATGCCGTCATCCACCACATCCGACTTCATGGAGCGATAAATGCGATCCGGCTCGAAGAACATCACGGGATCCGGATCCCGAATAGCCGACAGCAGCAGGCCGTAAGCTCGCTTCGGGCTCGAAGGGATAACGACCCGCAGCCCGGGGATATGGGCAAACAGGGCCTCGACGCTCTCGCTGTGGTGCTCGGGCGAATGGATGCCGGCGCCGTAGGGGGAGCGGTAGACGATGGGACAGGTGACACGGCCACGGGTCCGGTTTCGCATCCGTGCCGCCTGGCAGATGATCTGCTCCATGCCCGGGAAGATGAAGCCCTGGAACTGGAACTCGGCCACGGGTTTGAGCCCCTGGGTCGCCATGCCCACCGCCACTCCGGCGATGAGCCCTTCGGCCAGCGGCGTATCGATGACCCGCTTGAACCCGAATTTATCGCGAAGCCCCACTGTGGCGCGAAACACACCGCCGTTGACCCCCACATCCTCCCCCAGTACCACCACATCAGGATCGCGTGCCATCTCGTGGTGCAACGCCAGATTGATCGCTTCGAGCAGCGTGATATCGCTCATAGTCCCTCCCCGCTCTGCTGCATGCCCTTGGCGATGATGCGTTGGCGCTGGGCAAGATAGGCCTTCGGCAGCTCGGCAAACTGGTAATCGAGCAGGGTCTCCGGCGCCTGGGGCGTGATGGCCTCGTAGGCGGCAACGGCGCGTTCCACTTCCCGGCCCGCCTCTGCCAGCAGTGCCTGTTCCTGCTGCTCATCCCACCAGTCCCGTTCAAACATGAACTGGCGCAGCCGCTTGACCGGTTCCCTGGCCCAGGCCGCTTCCACCTCGGCGCCGTCACGATAGCGAGTCGCATCATCGGCGGTGGTGTGATCCCCGAGCCGGTAGCTGACGGCTTCGATGAGCGTCGGCCCCTTGCCGCTGCGAGCCCGCTCGACGGCGGCGCGGGTCGCCTCATAGACCGCCACCACGTCATTGCCGTCCACCTGGAGGCTGCGCACCCCGGCCCCTATGCCCTTCTGGGCCAGGGTGGGCGCGCTCGACTGCAACTTGCGCGGCACCGAGATGGCCCACTGGTTGTTGTTGATGATCATCACCATGGGGAGATGCCAGACACCGGCACAGTTGAGCCCCTCGAGGAAGTCTCCCTTGGACGTGCCGCCATCGCCGATGGTCACCACGGCGACCCTGGGCTGGTTGCGCAGCTTGAAGGCGGCCGCGATGCCGGCAGCATGGGTGATCTGGGTGGCGATGGGAACGCAGATGGGCAAGTCTTCCGACAACTCGCCATCGGCCTTGTAGAAGACACTGCCCCGTTCATCGCCACCCCAATACTGCAGGTTCTGCTCCATGGGCACGCCCCTCACGTAGAGAGTGGGCATGTCCCGGTAGTAGGGCACATAGACATCCTCTGGCTGCATGGCGAGCCCGACACCGATCCCCACCGCTTCCGCCCCGAGATGGGAGGGAAAGGTGCCGAGTTTGCCGGTTCGCTGCAGTGCGATCGCTTTCTTGTCGTAACTGCGCACCATCACCATGTTGCGGTAGAAGGTGTGCAGCATCGCCTTGTCCAGCCAAGTCGGCAGTGTCGCGACCGGGCGCCCCTCCTCATCGAGGTAACGAAGGAAGGGAATGTCGACATGGGTCATAACTGGCTCCTTGCCGTTGTCAGCGTCACCACCATAAGGTGACATTTAAAATGTAAACAACATGTTAACCAGAGGGCAACGAGATTCATCCAGGTAAGACCAGTAGAAACTTCTTTTATTTTCGAAGGTAATCGGAACTTTCGGCGAGCAGAAACAAAGAAGGGAGCCTGTTCAGGCTCCCTGTCATATCGAGTTCGGGATCACGCCCATCACCGTCATGCTGCTTGCCACCGCCCGTGGCGCAGGTTCAGCATGAGAAAAAGGCGTCAATTCACTCCCACAAACGGGTGGGTACTACCAGCAGCATGGTGCGCTGTCCGATGGCCACGTTGGCGTTGGGGAAGACCACCGCCTCCCGCGGTTTCTCTACCCTGTATTGCCGATCCCCATCTTCTGCCAGCACAAAACCCTGGGGAAATTCGGTGAAATTGTCCACATCGCTGGCAAACAGGAAGCGGAACTGCTCCGACTGCTTGTTGATCACCCGATCTATGGCAAAAAGGGTGAAGTCATCGGCTCGCCATGGCTCGAGGGCCACCTCATCCCGGGTCACCAGCTCCTGCAATGTCTGGCGCACCTCGATGAAGCGGGTCATGTCGTTTTCACCGAAAGGCCGCACCTTGCCCAGCTCCACCGTAAAGGCATGGGCGCCGTGCTGGTGCGAGCTGTAATAGCTGAAGGTGGTAGTCGGGCCGCTCGAGAGCAGTATGGTGCGCACGCCGCAGGCACCGAGGAAACGTACCTGCTCCTTGCTGTGGGGGCGTTCGTGGGGGAAGGGATAGACGGCAAACTTCTCGTGGCGCGAGCCGCGAATGGCGGTATGCAGATCGTAGTGGTAACGGGGCCTGCCCGAGTCGGCAAAGAAGCGGCTCACATACTGCTCCAGACGCATGGCGCGGATGCGCTCCCGGTTGCACAGCCCCTCCCCCTTGCTGTGGGCGCCCGAGAAGAGGCGGTTCATGTTCTCTTCCACCTCCCTCACCCCCTGGTTCATGGCGGCGGGGTTGCCAAAGAGGAAGAGCACCCGGTGACGAACCTTGAGCTCCTCTGCGAGCAACCGGGTCAGCAACTGGTTGCAGATCTCGATAGGGGCGGTCTCGTTGCCGTGGATGCCGCAGGAGAGGACGATGTCCTTGTGCCCGGGTTGCCCCGCCTCGGAAGCGGGTTCCAGGCAGATCACGCCGGTATCCCACACGCTCACCCGGGTACCGTCGGTCAGATTGAAGGCGAAAGGCTCGAGCTGCCACTCATGGCGGCGCGTCAGGGCCAAAAAGTCATGCTGGGGAATCATCCGTCTCACCCTTTAGTCTGGAATGCCATGGCCGGATTATACGCAAGGCAACCGGGCTTAAAATCAGTTTTTAAACAAATTCAAACAGTAAGGATACAAAAGTGGCGAGAATGAGTGACAACTCATGCAACAGGGTCAAGCGGGGGGAAACACGGGAGAGGGAAATCAGTGAACGGGTATCGGCAGGTGAAGGCAGCATGCCTTCGGCAGACTGGTGGGCATCATGCCCCTGGTATCAGCAGAAAAACAAGGCATCCATGCCCGGCTGATCAACCACGCCAGAACGGCTTGGTGGTCTCTTGATAGCGGTCGGCTTCGTTCAGACCGATGTCCTTGAGCAGGTAGGCGGGCAGCTCGGAGAGCTGGCGACGGCTGCGGCTGCGTTCCAGCCAGGTCAGGACGGTCATCTTGACGCGAGCAACCAGATTCGATTCGCTGGAATGCTGGTAACCGGCTTCGGTATAAGTCATGTTGGCCATGATATGGCTCCTCTCTCTCGTTCTGCGCAAGGCTCGGATTTGATGCGCAAAGCTTAGTCAGGGCGGGGAGGTGCCTCAATTGACGAATTTTGATACATGACATTAGTAAAAGTAATGGTTGATATCGCCAGGGCAATAACCATAACCATATGATTTTAAAATGAAATAATGCTGAAATTTTCCCCCTGGCAGCATGACAGCATTTTCTCCTGCGCCACCCACTTCTAACTATGCACTTTCCCACGCTAGCTATGCACGGCACGACGGCGAGTCAGCAGGCTGCAAACTCTCGGTCACCAGGTTTTGTTAACAAATAGATCGCAACAAGATCGTTATTTAACAAAAAGATACGAACAGGCAACCTGAACCGGATGCCCCCCATGTCACCCCCATCGTCAGGGTGGCACCGGACACTTGGCACCCTGCCATCATACTGGTATGGTTATTTATACAGTGGTTTATCATGCTGCCTCCCCACACTGCCCCAATATCATGCTGAACAGGGGAGCGGCACACACACAGGATCTGCCGATGGACACCTTTACCCCCACCGCCGCCCTGCGTCAACAGATGGCCCTGCTGGAGGCGTCGCTGGCACGCCTTGCCCGGCAACTGGGCCAGCTCGACCTGCTGGAGGCTCATGTCTATCCCCTCCCGGCCGTGGCCCAGGGGGAAGAGCATGAGCCCATCGAGGCCATCGAGGTGGGCTATCTCTCGGGCGAGGCGGCCCTGGCCGCCACCCTCGCCGCCTTTCAGGACCACAGCGCCCGCCCCGGCTGCTCCACCAAGGCAACCCACCGTCTGCCCGGCTGGCTGCGCTTTCCTGCCGCCTGCGCCAGGGAGCTGGCCCCCGTCATCGAGGAGATCAATACGCACAAGCTCGCCTTCAAGGCCATGGTCCAGGCGGCGGGCGGGCGGGACGAGAAGTTCGAGCTGGTGCACGGTGCCCTGCCCGGCGTCATCACCCTGCAGGTCTATCGCAAGCTGACCTGGCTTCAGGGGGATCTCCATTCGCTGGGCTTCACCTGGGCCGACAAGCAGAGCATCAGCCGCCTCAGCCGGGAGCAGGTACTGGAGATGCTGGAGCGCAGCCGCCGGTATGTACCGGCGCTCTTTGACAACGAAGAGTGGAGCAAGATGGTGGATCAGGAGGTATACGACATTCGCCGCCTGCCGGCTGATGCCGGCCTGCGGATCCGCAGGCCGGTCAAGACCCACCCCATGATCAACCTGCTCTGGCAGGACCGGGAGCCCCGCAAGCAGCAGATCAAGGCGAGCCTTCCCCTGCTGCTCTGCTCCGATACCCAGCCGGCCGTCACCCATCTGGGCCACTACCCGCCCAAGCTGCGCCAGGCACGCCGGGATCGCAAGATTGGCGGTGACCCCATTATAGAGCGGCTGCACCTCTACCTCTATCAGGGGTAGCGCAGGCTCGGCACCGCCACAAACGACAAGGGGAGCATCACGGATGCTCCCCTTGTCACATCGAGCGACAGCCCGCCGTCAGCTCATCAGCAGTGCCCGCAGGCTCTCCACATCCAGCCCCTTCACCTCGGACTGGCCGCTCAGGAGGCCGTCGGCCAGTGCCCGCTTCTCGTCGTGCAGCGCCACTATCTTCTCCTCCACCGTCTGCTCGCACACCAGGCGATAGACGGTCACCGGCTGGGTCTGGCCCATGCGGTGCGCCCGATCGCTCGCCTGATCCTCCACCGCAGGGTTCCACCAGGGATCGAGGTGCAGCACGGTGTCGGCCTGGGTCAGGTTGAGGCCCGTGCCCCCCGCCTTGAGGCTGATGAGGAAGAGCGGCACCGTTTCATGGCGAAAACGCAGGATGGACTCCTGACGGGACTTGGCCGAGCAGCCCCCATCCAGATAGCAGTAGTCCCACTGCCGCTGTTCGATACGGCTGCGCAGCAGGCTCAGCAGATCGACAAACTGGCTGAACACCAGCACCCGGTGGCCACCATCGATGGCTTCGTCCAGCAGCGCCATCGCCTCGTCCAGCTTGCTGCTGGTCTGCGACCACTCCGGCATCACCAGCTGGGGGGAGCAGCAGAGTCGGCGCAGCCGGGTCAGGCCGCTCAGCACATGCATCAGGGCACGGCCATCGGCGCTTTGCACCTGCTGCACCACCTCGCGCCGGGTCGCCTCGTAGAGCTGACGCTCCTCGGGAGAGAGGCTGATGTGATGGATGATCTCGGTCTTGTCCGGCAGCTCCGTCAGCACCTGCTGCTTGAGGCGGCGCAGGATGAAGGGGCTGATCACCGCCCGCAGCATCGCCATGTGCTGGGGATCCTTGACCGCCTTGCCAAAGCGGCGCTTAAACTCCCCGAGGCTCCCGAGCAGGCCGGGGTTGATGAAGCTGAACAGGCTCCACAGCTCCCCCAGATGGTTTTCGATGGGGGTGCCGGAGAGGGCGAGGCGAAAATCCCCGTCGAGCTGGAACAGCAGCTTGGCGCGCTGGGTACCGGCATTCTTGATCTGCTGTGCCTCGTCCAGCACCATGCTCGACCAGCGGCGGGACTTGAGCGCCTGGGAGAGACTGCCGAGCATGCCGTAGTTGACCAGGACGATCTGTCCGGCCCTGGCCCCCTGGATCAGGGTCTCCCGCTCGGCGGGATGGTCGAACACCACCACCTCGAGCTCGGGGGCAAAGCGGGCCACCTCCTCCTGCCAGTTGGTGACCACTGACTTGGGCACCACCACCAACGCCGGCCCCAGGTGCTGGCGCATGCGCAGCACGATGAGGGCCTGCAAGGTCTTGCCAAGGCCCATGTCATCGGCCAGACAGGCGCCAAAGCCGTGATGGGCCAGGGTAGCCATCCAGCGTACCCCCTCCTTCTGATAGTCCCGCAGCGCCGTCAGCAGCTCGGGGGGACAGCTCACCTCCTGCTGCCACTCCTGCTGAAGGTTCTGCCAGGCGGCATCCCCCTCGGTGGTGATGACGGAGAGCAGGCGGGCCAGCGGATAGGCCAGCTTGTTGTTGATACGCTGCTCGTCGTCCAGCATGGCGCCAAGCACGGTGAGACGTTCAACCAGCTTGTCGCTCAGCATCAGGCTGGTCTTATCGTCGAGCTGCACCGTGCGCTGGCCCGGGGTCAGCTGTCGCAGGATGAGGCGAAGATCGAGGATCTGATGCTCGTCCAGCGAGAGCTCTCCTTCCACCTGGAACCAGTCCTGACGCCGCTCGATACGCAGGCTCAGGGCTTCTTCATCGAGGCTCTTGAGGCGGGTGCTGTCCTGGTGCCAATGTACCACCACACCGGCGTCAACCAGCTCTGGCAGGGCGTTGACCAGGGTGAGTGCCTGCTCGCCGTCCAGCTTCCACTCGTTGCCGGGCAGGCCGATGGGCAACTGGTTGCGAAGGCGCTGGGCCTCGTCCTTCTCGGCAGCCAGATCCCGCTGCCAGTAGTGATACTCCAGGATACCCTGGCGCACAATGGCCTCCCCCTTGCCCAGAGGCAAGGGAGGCAGGTCCCCATCCCGGGTCACCAGCTGAACCACTAGCTGCCCCTCCTGCCAGTCGAGCAGGACGGAGGGAACGCCGGGCCAGGGGGCCAGCTCGGCATTGCCCCTGAGGCCCGCCACCTGGCTGTGCCAGGGGAGATCGGGGATCGCATCCAGCGTGCGTTGCAACTCCTCGAGCCCGGCCGGCGGCAATGCCGGAATGGCCTCCAGGGCCGGTAGTCTGTCCAGCAGCGCCTGCGGTGTCAGAATAAGCTGCCACAAATCCTGAGCAAGAGGGACGATGTGCGCACCACGGGCGGCGGGAGCAGGGTTTAGTCTAGCACTCATGCCCTTCCCGCTCTGTACCAGTTGCAGCAGAGGGGCACTGATGGCCAGTTGCAGCTTCTGCCCCTTGGCATTGAAGAGCCGAGGATGGTTTGCCAGGGGCACCCAGGCATCTCGGGGCAGCTTGTCCATGTTGCGCGGCAGGGTACGCACCAGTGCCCAGTCCGCCTCATCCAGCAGGCTGGCGTACTGGGTGGAAAGCAGGGCAGGATCGACCCTTCGCCCGGCGGTCCACTCCCCCTTGGTACTCTGCTTCTGGATCTTGCACTCAAGCTCTGGCCCCTCCGCGTGGAGCAGCCAGACCAGCCGCTCCCGAGGCTTGCGCACCCCACTCGAGCGTCCCAATCCCTGCAGCCAGTTGAGCCAGCTTGCCGAGGCGGGGGCCTTGCCTTCCCCCTCGGTGGCATCCTCTTCCTCTCCTTGAGCAGGACGCAACGCGCGCAGGGGCCAATGGGCGGCCTCCCGGCCAAGCAGGAGTCGCAGCAGATCCTGGCAGAAGACCATCAGGCGATGCCGGGGCTCGGCGTCCAGCACGTGAGAGAGGTCCCACTTGTGCAAGATGGTCACCTGGGGGCTCTGCTCGCCATGGCGCGCCAGGGCGCAGAGATCGAGCCAGAGGTAACCCCAGTGGAGCTCCTCCAGCGGCAGTTGCAGGGTATCGAACAGGCCGACCGCCTGGCCGTGGCGATCACCGGCCCACTGCCCCAGCAGATCGGCCAGCAGGGGGGAGTGATTGCCCAGACTGCGCTGCCACTTCTTGCGCTGCTCGCTCCCCTGCACCGGATCTGCCTGTTGCAACCAGCCGAGCCAGAGCAGGGCGCTGAACATCCGGGGCCAGGGCGACGCCTCTTGCCCCTGCCACTGGCCAAGCGCGCCCAGCAGCCGCTCGGCCAGGGGTTGCTCATCCCCCTGCTGCGCCAGTTGTTGCAGTGCAGGCCAGTGAGTGGTTACCTCGCCGCCAAAGGGGCCGCAGAGCCACTCCCATTCTTGGGCGCGAGCCTGGATCTGGCCAGAGAGCGCCGGGGAGCAGGAGGCGACCAGCGTTGCCAGCGGCCAGCCCTCGTCAGGCTCAGCATCAAGCAGGGCCTGCAGGGCGAAGTGCTCGAGCAGCAGGGCCTGCCAGGCGGGGCTGGAGCCTGCCAGCAGGCGGTGAGCATCGGCGAGATCCAGGAGGCTCAGGAGTTCGGCACTCTGGTAATAGGCCGGGATCTGCCCCGCCTCCCCCAGACAGAGCTCGCGCACCACCTCCTGTGCCCGCTCCAGGCCCGTGACCGAGGGGATGCGGGACCACTGCGGCATGGGGCACTCCCCCGCACGCACCGCCAGGATCAGGGTCAGGGTTCCCTCTGCCGTCAGACTCCACTGCTGCTCCGTTCGTTGACGGACAAGCCCCCACTGCTGCAACTGTTCGAGGGTGTCGAGCAGCGCACGCCCGGGTGCGCCCGGGGCATAGAGGGTGTCTTGCAGGTAACGAGTGCTGGCGGCGCGCTGCAAATGCAGCTCGCACAGCAGGGCATGGCAATCTGAAGAGAGGGTGAAGGCTGACATCAGAACTCACGGACAAGTGCAAAGGCGGAATTTTAACGGGAAAGCGGCGGCGGCTCGACCCTTAAGCGCGAAATAGTGCAAAAAAGCTAGCTCCTTTGATGGGTACGCGAGCGACAGGGCTGACAGGGCACTCGCCCCTGCCACCGGGCAACGGGCCGCAGGAGGGGCGCGGTCATCAAAAAAGGCGCCGCAGCGCCTTCTGGAGACAGGTTGTTGGCTCAGCCTTCCAGCCGGGCCAGACGGGCTTCCAGCCCCTGCAACTGCCCCTTGAGGTGCTCGACCTCTTCTTCGAGCGCTGCCAGTCTGTCTGCCGCCGGTGACACAAGGTTGCCAGCGGGCGCCGCGTCGGCCAGCGCCTGCAGATCCACCTCGCCACTGAACAGGTGCGCGTAGCGGGATTCCCGCTTGCCCGGCTCACGGGGCAGCTTGACCACATAGGGCCCCCGTTCGATGAGGGTGGCCAGCACGGCATCCACTTCGGTCACATCGTCGAAGCTGCACAGCCGGTTGGTGTGCGAACGCAGCTCACCCGGGGTCTGCGGGCCACGCAGCAAGAGTTCGCAGATAATGCCGAGCTCCTGGGCCGAGAACTTCAGCTCGCCGAACTCGGTATTGCAGAAACGATGCTGATAGCGGGGCACCCGGGCGTTGAAACCGGCGGTATTGACCACCAGACGGCGGCGGATCAGCTCGTCGATCACGGCACGAATATCCAGCTCGGCGAGCTCCAGCACGGGTTCCCGGTTGCTCTTCTGGTTGCAGGCATTGACCAGTGCATTGAGCGAGAGAGGGTACTGATCCGGCGTGCAGATCTCTTTCTCAATCAGGCAGCCGATCACGCGGGCCTCTAATGGGCCTAGTACTATCTCCATGTCATACTCCCTTGCCAAACAAGACGTTAAGACGGTTATCTTAGCCAAGGCGCTTGCGCCGTCCAGCAGATAACCCCATTTTTGCGAGCCGATGAAACCCTTGCTGCAACCTTGTACAGCAAAACGGCCTCGGTGCGCAGGCGAGGTGAACGGATGGCCGGGAACCTCTTTGGCAACCAGCCCCCTCCCCCTTCAACGAGGCGGGCACAAAAACCATCACGGCCGCAAAGGCGGCCGTGAGGTTAAACGGGTTGAGACGGCCCTCATGAAGAGGGCTTGCGCTCCAGGGTCGCGGCCACCTTTCTTGCGGCCGACACGGTGAGCAAAGGCTCACCCGGATAGAGCATCAGGGCGCTTGCCCGCAGGTTGTCCGCCTCCGCCGTGCGCCCCAGGGCATTGAGGGCGATCACCATGTTGGCGTAGATGTTGGCCCTCGGGGTATGGCGCACGAAGGCCTGTCCCCAGTCGAGGTAGGCTTCAAGCTCCGCCTGGTTGTTGGCCTGCAGACCGACCATGAGGCGCACCGCGTTCACGTCGAACTCCACCCGGGTCAGCCAGGCCATGGGGTTGACGATGTCGAGCAGGAGCGCAGGCTGCTTGTAACCGCCCCGCTCATACTTGGTCACCACCCAGGCGGTATGCAGGGCGGTCAGCATGAAGGGGATGACGATCAGGGGAATGGCGATGGCCATGAAGCGCAGCAACAACCAGGGACGGCACAGATGGTCGCGCCAGTTGCCGTGGCCTTGCTCCTCCACCTCCGCATCCATCGCATACAGGAGCAGCAGCAGCGCCCACCACAGGGCGATGGCGTGGTAGAAGGGGTACTCGGTCTGGGTGTGCAGCAAGATGGGGGTCACCAGCGCAAGCAAGGCGGCGCCCTTGACCCAGCCCGCCCGGCTCAGACGCCACAGCAGGGCCCCGCCCATCAGCACCATGCCCAGCATGGGGGCCAGACCCCCTTCCACCGCCCAGTAGAGAAACTCGTTGTGGGGGTGATCCAGGTTGTACTCGATCTGCACCATGGCCGGGTTCAGCGCCTTGTCGGCCATGTAGTGATGGAGAAACACCGACTCGAAGCTGCCATAGCCCCAACCGGTCCAGGGCATCTGGGCAATCAGCTTGGCGGCATAGGGCCAGTAGATGGAGCGCATGCCGCCGGACTGGTAGATCTCCAGCCCTCGTCTGGCACCGGCCATCAGGTATTGCGAGGCAAGCCCGAGCAAAATGCCCAGGGCCACCAGCGCGAGCATCCGGCCCAGCCGCCGCTCACGACCCAACTGGGCAGACAGCAACAAGAGAGCCATCATGCCGCCCAGTTGCCCGACCCGCGATTGCAAGATGACCAGCAGCAGGGAAGTGGTCAGGATCACCCCATAGCGCAGCCCCTTGAGCCAGGGGTTGGCATCACCGCGCAGCTCCAGCCAGATGGCCAGTGACAGGCCGGTCGCCATGAAGCTCGCCATCACGTTGGGTTGCTGGAAGATGCCATAGGGGCGGTTGGCCTGGGTGTCATACCCAATCCAGTTGCCCGGCACCAGCAGGTAATACTGCACCAGGCCGAGCAGCGCCTCAATGGCGACGGCCCCCAGCAGCATATAGAGCAGCCGGTCTCGCGCCTCGCGGCCGAATCGCCACTGATAGAGGCTTGCCAGAAACAGCAGGCCGGCAAACAGCCCCAGCAGCCGGGGAATGGCATAGTCCTTGAGCTCGAATCCCGGATAGGCCATGGGCAGCAACAACAAGATCCCCCCCAGCCACTGGGCCGTCAGCAGCGGCGAGACCACCAGTCGCTGGCTGAGGGTCACATGCCACAGCCCCAGCGCCATCACCAGGCTGGCGAAGATCCAGCCCCAGGCATTGAACGGCAGATAGAGCCCTGCCCCGCCCGGGTTGTGCATGAAAAAATGCATGCCAAGCAACCAGTACAAGACTGATGTTCCCCAAAAAACCTTTTGAACCAAACTGCACTCTCTTCCCATTTATGCCTCATCATGCATAAAAAAAGCCGTGACAGCGAAAACACTATCACGGCTCATTAGACTAACGAATCAATACCGAGAAGAGCCTTACAGCGGCAGGCGTTCGGTCATGTCATACAAGGTATGGCTACGGCTGAGCATCTGCCCCCCATCTCTTGTCAGAGGAACCCATCCAATTGTTCCCTTGGATGTTGTGGGACGAATCAACATCAAGTCAAAGGGAATCGTGATGTAGATACCTTTGGTAAAACTGCCTTCCCCATACTCTTCGGCCGACACATCCGTCAAGGTTGCGTATGCCCCCATCACAATCCCGGAGTCAAAGCGCTTGGAGAAATCAAACGTGGCCCCCAGGTCACCAGCCAGATAACGCCCGACAGCTACCTTGGCAGTGACATTGTCCATGAAAGGCAACTGCCAATAGCCAGTCAAGTGGCCCGTAGCAACGTCGTAATCAGCCATCTTCAGGGTGTTGTTCCAATCACGCTGCTTGACCCAGTTGGTATCCAGACCCAGAGCCCATGACTGACCGAAAGGACGATAAAGCACCTCTCCCCCGACACCGGCGTACATCATTTCCAGATAGCCGCCGTATGCCTGGCCGTACCACTCCTGACCAAATTGCTCCATATGTGTTAACTGGAGGTTGTTCAGCAGAATATTGGAAGAGTCGACATACTCTCTCACCCAAGTGCGTACTCTCGGTAACGCATCCGTGTCGGCAGGTGGTGTTTTGTAATTAAATTTGTCGTAATTGTTCGCAATATTGAAGAACAACGTACCCTGTAACCAATCCTTATCGGAAAGACGCAGCTCACTGTTAGCATTAATGCCTATCTGATACATATAAAATGATTCAGGACCACCAAAAGATTGCGTCAGGGCCGGGTCAAATGAATAAGAGAACCACTCTGGTTCAGATTGGTAACGGAGCGTTCCCTGAACAGGAGCAGGTACTTTTTGATGCTCTTCTACCACTGCCTCCTGCCCAAGAACCTGGGGCTGGTTCGCCTTTCGCACAGAGTCGAGATCAATCACCGTCTCTTGCAACTGGAAATCTCGCTGGCGCTCAATGACTCTCAACTCTTCGACAGTGTCAGGCAGATGATTAATCGCAACCAGAGCAGTACGATCGATCGCTTCTTGCTGGTCCCTATATTTGTGCTGTTGACCCAGCAAGGTTACAGTGGACTGGTCACTATAAAGTGATGCTGTATTCCAACCAGCATTGCTTTCGAACTGTCCTGCCATAACAGGCCAATCAACGTGTGACGAGTCTATCGGGGCCTTTTCAGCGATATACACAGGGCGAGGCTCATCTAAATGATTCTGACGTAAATCATTAAAGTTGGTCCGAAGAGTAACACCCCACATCAGAGTATTTCCCCTCTGATAACTAAGATGAGTGTCCATGTAATCAAACAGACGATAAACAGCACCTATATTGATAGGAGATGAATGATCAATTTTCCCGGCAAATTCATTACTGTAATCATTGCCATCATATTCCAGCTTCAGGCGAAGTGGCTGCCAAGGTGTCTGGTATTCAACACCCCCAAACAAGGCAGCATTACCGTGGAACATATTTTTTGTTTCAAATTTGCCACCACCGCTGGAATAGCCATTATCTCGTGAACACCAATCATTTTTCCACTCGCAAAAAGGATTGGTAATGTTCCCGCTCTCCCCCATATTTCCCCAGCCCATACCAAGGGTGAAATCAAACGGGCCAACACGCTTGCTGCCGACAATGTACTCACTGTCAAACAGCCCCGTCCCCATCAGGTCACGAAAACCCAGAGAGAGATTCGGGATCCAGGTAGACTCTTCCAGCAACCTGACTTTGACATCCATGCCCTTGTCTTTGTAAGTCTGGTCACCACTGAAGTCGGGATTCGCGTTATAAAGACGAGTTCTTACGTCGGTATAACGCAAAGTGGCTTCAAGCCAGTCGAACGGCTGCACTGACATAGACCAGCGACGGTACTGTTCATTATCAACATAATTGACACTGAATTCACCCGTCTTGGCCATTCTGGCGGTTGGCATTTGTAGCAAGCCAACGCCGCCGAAGTCACTTTGTGATGGACCCAACGGTTCAAAAATGTCGGCATCAGCGTGTGTTGCAAAGGATACCAGCAGGGCAATCAGTGAGAGTCTTGGATAGGTCATTTGGGCATCCGATTCGCTAACAACGTCAACATGCGTGTATTCAAGTCTGTATATTGCTCAGGCAGCACACTCGGAGCAAAACCGACAAACAGAGTGGCACCAGGCATGGCTTCAACATGGCGTTCATTCCAGATGGCAACGGGGATCCACTCAGATTTGCCACTGGGGGAAA
The DNA here is from genome assembly GCF_002919855.1 of Aeromonas sp. ASNIH8. Taxonomy (NCBI): domain Bacteria; kingdom Pseudomonadati; phylum Pseudomonadota; class Gammaproteobacteria; order Aeromonadales; family Aeromonadaceae; genus Aeromonas; species Aeromonas sp. ASNIH8. Next base: position 21,558 of record NZ_PQLN01000071.1, read on the forward strand.
TCAGATACGCGCCGGTGTCATCACTTCCGGACAAGCGATCCAGCTTTTTCCAGTACTCTCTCAGCCCTGCCGCAGGCAAAACCGGGGCCTCGCCAGGGCGACCAATCAAGCCGGCCAGATAGATTTGCGAACGGCGAGGGGCAAGATACAGCTGATAATCCCCCTGCAATACGGGGTTGGCACCTGATGGCACCAGGCTGATATCCGGATCCACAGGCAATTCGAAACGCCCTGTCAAATGCAACTGCTGTAACTGTTGATTCAACTGTAAAGCGGCATGGGCGAGTTCAACTTCATCATGCTGCTGCCAGTACGTTGCCAGCAATCTGAGATCCTTCAGCACGGCTTCCTGTTGATACTCAATGTCTTTTTGGCGCGCAGGAGTAGAAATATGAGCGACAGGCCAATAATTATCGTACTGAGAGACTGCCGAGTTTAACAACGCGTCACTCAACAGCATGGACTGGGGATGAGTCATTGTTGCTGTCGGTTGACCTTGCCACCAAACAGATACGGACACATCTGCCATAACGGGGGCAGCCCCCAAGGTTGCGAGCAATAAGCTATATATTATTTTCATGATGAATAGGGCTTAAGGAATGTCATTTCGATCATTGGCAAGGAAGGGCCTAATTGCTGCTGGAATTTACGAACTTGACCTGTCTGCTCATCGATCCAGAAATGATTCAGCCATCGCTCTTCATTCGGGGCGGTAACGACATGCTCTTCTACAATCGTCGTTTTATAGGGGCGGTCCATAATATTCAGAACCTCATTCCCCAACTGCGTGTAATGCATGCTCAAGGGATAGCCACTGGTGTATTTTTTCGACCACTCAGCGACACTATACCACACCATCGAGGGTGTCTTGTCTAACCGGGAAGTCTTCAGCGGATCCTTATCCAGACTGCCCAGATAGCGCAAATCATTTGGCAAACCCACTGTTTTAATCAAGCGCCCATGCTGAGTCACAAACATCACACCATCGGCGCTCATCCATGACATGCGCGGACCATTGACATATGCCAGTACAACCAACGCCTGGGGAAGATCGCCCACCTTGATATAGGCACTCGCATAGGGTAGCGCTCTCAGCTCGGATGAGGTCAGTACAATATCATCAGGCTTGTTGAACACATAACCCAGAGTCTCGATCGTCTGATGGGTCGAGGTGCTGCAGCCAGCCAATAAGAACGTGGCTGACCATGCCAATAATCGGGAGGGGAAATAAGATAAATACTGTGCCACGCGCAATACACCATCCATGAGGGATCAGAAGAAAAACAAGGCTGCTCAAACAGAACAGCCTTGTTGAATATTATCGGGTTGAGGTGGTAGTGCTGGTGTTGTTGTTGCGGTTGTTGGATTCAGATACCGCAATCACAGTAACCAGCGCAGCAGCAGCCCCAATTGCAATGGTAGTACCAGCCACACCCGCAGCAGCACCGCTCGCCCCCGCACCTGCAGCACCGCCAGTTTCTTCGGCAGCCATGGCATTAGCAGAAACAGCCAGCAGGGCGGCCAAAACAAACGCAGTCTTCTTCATGTTATCTTCCTTTTTGTTGACACAGCTAAAACATAATACTGAGAAGGTTAACGCTCTCAGTCCTATCTAGTATTACTCAAAGGAGGCATCAATTGAACCTTCAATTTTGCCTCCCTGAATATTACTAATCCCTTATCTATCATCTGCAGCCGGATCAGGCGTAACTGTTCACCCAGATGGCATTGACAGGAAAAAGTGAGACGATCATCCCTTGATCCACTGTTGCCCCTTGCCTGATCCCGCCAGCTTGGCACCATCACGTCATGAGCAAACCCATTACGCCACCA
>NZ_PQLN01000072.1:0-22845 GCF_002919855.1 Aeromonas sp. ASNIH8
GATCATGCGGGCAATGCCCAGTTCCTGGCAGAGTGCGGCGACCAAACCAAGGTGATCGAGGTTACGGATCGAGATAGCGGGTGCGGCCATGATGATCTACCTGCAAAAGAGAGTAATAGATCAGAACGGCCGATCGCCGTCAAGCACTGAAAATAGCAAAATCAGGTGCGGAATGACGGCTCCAACGCTCGGGAACCGTGGTCGCCGCTGGCCCCCGGCCATGATCACCCCAGCTGGCGGGCCAGCTCCGTCACCCTGCCGTACCGGCACCGGTCTCCAACGCTCGGGAACCGTGGTCGCCGCTGGCCCCCGGCCATGATCACCCCAGCTGGCGGGCCAGCTCCGGCACCCTGCCGTACCGGCACCGGCCTCCAACGCTCGGGAACCGTGGTCGCCGCTGGCCCCCGTCCATGATCACCCCAGCTGGCGGGCCAGCCCCGACACCCTGCCGCACCGGTACCGGTCTCCACCGATCGAGCACCAGGGCGCCGCGGGCCCTCAGCCATGATCACCCCAGCTGGCGGGTCAGCTCCGTCACCCTGCCGTACCGGCACCGGTCTCCAACGCTCGGGAACCGTGGTCGCCGCTGGCCCCCGGCCATGATCACCCCAGCTGGCGGGCCAGCTCCGGCACCCTGCCGTACCGGCACCGGCCTCCAACGCTCGGGAACCGTGGTCGCCGCTGGCCCCCGTCCATGATCACCCCAGCTGGCGGGCCAGCCCCGACACCCTGCCGCACCGGTACCGGTCTCCACCGATCGAGCACCAGGGCGCCGCGGGCCCTCAGCCATGATCACCCCAGCTGGCGGGTCAGCTCCGTCACCCTGCCGTACCGGCACCGGTCTCCAACGCTCGGGAACCGTGGTCGCCGCTGGCCCCCGGCCATGATCACCCCAGCTGGCGGGCCAGCTCCGGCACCCTGCCGTACCGGCACCGGCCTCCAACGCTCGGGAACCGTGGTCGCCGCTGGCCCCCGTCCATGATCACCCCAGCTGGCGGGCCAGCTCCGGCACCCTGCCGCACCGGTACCGGTCTCCACCGATCGAGCACTAGGGCGCCGCGGGCCCTCAGCCATGATCACCCCAGCTGGCGGGCCAGCTCCGGCACCCTGCCGCACCGGTACCGGTCTCCACCGATCGAACACCAGGGCGCCGCGGACCCACCAGCCATGATCCCCCAGGCTGTAGGGCTAGATCTAGCAACCTGCACCCAATAAAAAAGGAGGCATAATGCCTCCCTTTTCACGCAATTCGGGTTAATTGCTACCAGTAGGAACATCCATATTGTCAGTCACCTTTTTCCTGACAGCATCAACATCAATACCATCTAGTCTATCTGTTGCCCTTTCCTGAGCATTTTTTCTTCCACCATCAATATTAAAATCACTGCCCTGACCGGTAAGCTTGTTGATGTCCATGTCTTGTGGATTTGGAAACTTCCCGTTCTGCTGTAAAATACCAAGCCATTCGGTCAAATCCACTTTATTCCAGTCAATTTTCCCAATATCAGCTAGAGGAATACCTTGGCATTGTGGGCTTTCTGCCGAGCCAAAGTTTTGCCCCAACTGAGGTCTAACTTGCTCTTGGATAATTCTAGAAAGGGGGGAGTTAAAGCAGCAATACGCTTCTCGCTCCTCAATGCATTGACCCAATACTTTCGTTTTACAATATGAACCAACATAGGTGCAATTATCCAAAGCACGTTGCGCATTCATAGTGAACTCATCTTCTTCACACTTCCAAATCATTTGAATCATGACCATTGTAACGACATAAATTGTATAAATGGTCATTGCCGTACTCATCCATGTGGCAGCGCTTTGCATCAATTGTTCTGCTGCCTGTTCGGAAGCGGCGGCGGCCGCCTGTTCAGTTGCAGCATCCTGCCCCGCTGATTTAAACACATCCATCATCACTTCTTTTATCTGAGCTTTAATCTGATCAATAAATTGATCAACGAACTGCTCAATTGGCTGAGTGAATGAGTCCACACTTCCTGACAGGTTTTCAACGTAACTGGTGAATGGCTTAGTAACTTCGGTCCATCCTTGAACAGCCGGATCACGGATTACCTGATATGCCCCTTTCATCACATTACCGTCACTTAGGCTCATTACAGCACCATCCAACTTTGGCACCGCCATGATCAAGTCGAGGTAATCAGACAAAGAAATATTAGTCGGCTTTTCACAGCAGTCTGATACACCGCCGACCGCAATTTTACACTCGCCTTTTTTTCCCGCAAAGGCGGAGCAAATAATGTTCTCTTCGCCCGTAGGCTTGTCATTTCCATCTTGACCCGTACAAGCCATGTCTTGAGTCATAAACTGCGCGGCGTTGAGCAATGCCGCTGCTTTTGCAAAGTCTGAGCTCTGCGTCTTAGTCATGTCGAGGCAATCGTCACCCATGCAACGAATAGGTCCCCCACACTTGAACTCTGTCTCTTTTTCCATGGATGGGACTTTAACGTCAGTTCCGCAATCATAGGTATCCTTGAAAACATAGCATGTACCTGACTGGCCCATTGCTCCGTCAATACATTCTGAACTGATAAAACCACATTGAGGGTTGTTTTCATATTGCTTGCATGAATTAAGATTCCCACCATTATTTACCGGGCAATGTTTTTCACCCTGAGGATCAACCCAGCACTCCATTTGCCCCTTATAGTAATCCCAGTCAGCCTTGACATGTACCTTTCTACATAAACGATCAATTCCAGGCAGGGGGGACTCAGCCAGATTATTTGCACAGATACGAATGCCATTAAGCATAGTGCATTTATCCGCATCAACTACCGGCATATCAGTACACTCGAAAGAACCATTAGCAAATTTATCTACGACGCCTTTAGCTGAATCCAAACAAGATTGCGGAGTCCATGTATCTTTTGTTACTACTTTTGAAGGATCAAACTTTATCTTGATTCGACCAAAACCTTCACCTGCATCTGCTACCGAAACTCTGATTTTAAATGTAACTACATCACCTGGAGATACATTCTTAAAATATTGAGTAACATTTACATTAGGATTCTGCTCCCAGCTTGTATTAAGCTCACACTCACCCGCTGTTTCCGGAGGGAAATTATCATTTGGCCCTTGCCAAACCTTTGTTTCTGCGCCAGATTTCCCGACCCACACCTGCATGTAGTCATCATATTTTGCATATTCCAGAGTCGCAGAAACAATTGCCTCCGGGTTACTAACTACAACTCGGGTATATTCTTCATAAATGGTACACCAACCACTCCAGTAGTTATCACCAACCTTACCTATCCATAACTCAGTACAGTCAGGCCCGCACGATTTTATGTTATAGGGGCCATCATAATGCTTCACCACCGAAGCATCATAATCATGCAGAACTTCACAATCTGCACTCTGATCCATTGCTCTCTGGCAACGTTCATATTTCGGCACATGAGTATTTAACGTAGAATCTTTAATAATCGTCTCAGCAGAGCAATCTCCAAATCCTTGAGAAATAAGATCTATGTTTTTATAGGTGTCTTTGCTCATATTGAGCATCGGGTCATTGGAAAAATCTGGCCGAGAACGATTAGTAGCGTCAAGTAACACTTTATATGCTGCACCAGATATAGATGGACTGCTGCCAGTAGCATCTGAATAAAGAGAGCCTTGAGCATTACCACCCTGTGAATCCATATTTGTATTCGAGTCGTACATACCCTTTAAATTATCAACGTTCGGATTGTTCGCATCCGGGAAGTAGTAGCTACTCCCTTGAGAATTTGAACCGCTAGTACCAGGGAATAGCTCATTGACGCTAAAACTAGCCTGTCCTGATGTATCAAATTTCCCATCTTTGATGGATGGCAGTGTAATTTGCCCGTTCTGCACCGAGCCCGACGACCCCTTGAATGAGTTTGCCATCTCATTGCCCAGATCCTGAGCTTCCATCCCGACTTGAGCGATGCCGTCTGAGGCGTACCCATGCACAGGCAGCATTGAAATGGTGAGCGTCAGTGTAGCTGCAATGAATTTGTAGGCTACCGATTGGTTGTTCATATCACGTCCTTACCTGTTGCAGCAGTCGTTCCATCGCCAGATGGTATAGATTGGGTCTTGACCTATTGCTGGGATCGTTTTGGAAAGGCCCCAAGTCAATGCAGATTCGCCGATGACGTGGGATGAATCTGTCTCTGGTACGGGATGCAACAACGTGAACTTGTACTGTGTCTTAGGCATCGTCGGGCTAATCACTCCCCGACACATCGCCTCATCTCCCATGGTCTTCCATGCAAGGCCACGGCGGTGAAGTGCCGTGAGCACCCTAGCGCTCAGCAAAGAACTATCCCTGATCACCCCCTTCCCTCCGTTCTGGTTACCGCTCAACGGGTACAGAGTCCCCCATGAGCCCGCGCACCAGAACATCTGCTTTAATGGCTTGCCCGCTGTGGATGACACTGCATCGGCGGTACAGGCCATTGCCGCAACGGGGTTCGCAACCAGGGCCGCCTCGGGGTTAGTAAAGAAAGCCAGCTCATCGTTGTTCCAGGTAGGGTCCAGTTCGGAGAGGTACATGATGTCCAGGTCCATGTAACCATCTGGATTACAGGCTTGCTTGATGAAGAGATCCAGCATCGTCAGCAACGGGAAGGCGTAGTAGTGGTAGTGCATGAACGACCCATCCCCGCCATCCATATCCCCTTCCCCGTGGTGTCCCTGGTTGGTCCTGTCAAATGGGAATCTCATGCCATTGAGAACCGATGAGCAACCCGGTACCCGTTGGAACTCGATGAGTCTCGCAGGCTCCCACATCGAGGTGGTTACCCCCGGTCGGGGGACTCCTAAGTTGTCGTTGCACAAACACAGCGGATTCTTGGCTGAATCATCGGGATAACTCCCACCAGGACCACTGATCGGGACACCTGCAATTTTGATAGGGAAAATGCAGCTCCAGCAGACATCTGTGATTAGCTTCCCACTGATCACATCAGCATTTTGGCACCCTGGGTCGGCGGCGACAGAACCGCCCCAAAGTGCTGCACTCATGGCAATAACTCTCAAGATTTTCGTAATCATGATAAGGCCTTTACGCAATTCATATATTCGTCCAAAGCTGTCGGTTCCCCGTGATAGAAACCTTGCTGCAACAACAGCCCAAATAATTTGGCACGTTCTTCCAGGAGGGGCGTTTCAATTTGCTCAGCAATCAGCTGAATTCCATTTTCGCGGCAATATTGAATTGCTGGATAGTCCACCAACGAATGGAGCCTGCTTGCGTCGAACTTGCAATAATGCCAAACGTATTTACTCAGCCTCGCCATGGACGAGTGCTTATCACCGTAATCATCGAGCGCAAACTCTCCCCCCAAACTTGCTAGTGCATCCCATCTCTTGGCTAAAGACGTATCCTGTACGCCCTCTGTAATTTCTATGACAATTCGGGTATTCCGATCCTTGGCAATTCGGTTAATAATCCCTGCCCATGTCTGAAAAATACTGTCCGTACCGAGAGTTTGCTCCGAGACATTAATGAATAGAGCACGATGTTGAACTCGACAAAATGGCAAATTGTTTTGAATGAACCTTGCTACCTCTATATCCACCAGCCCCCAGTTCAAAGGTACCTTGATATTGGATGGCGCAACCACCCGGCCTTCGTCATACCAGCGAGCCAAAACCTCCGCTGCGACAAAGGATCCTGTGCCGACATGTTTAATTGGTTGGAAAGCCGGGGCGAAAATCATTTATCAGCCTCCTCTACGAGCTCGCGGACAATGAACATCCGGTTCTTGGCTGTGATGACTGTCGGGGTATGCTCCAGCTCGAATCTGGAAATGAGATCCGGGGTCAACAGGTAAACTGGCGAGTCAATCTGGTCAGAGACACTCTTGTAGGAGTCCCATCCCTTGTCTTTATCAAGGGCCGTGGCTATGAAGGTGATTCTTTGAACCCCTGGCTCCTGCCTTATTTTTGGCAGAGCTTTCGCCAGCAGAGCCATCTGCTTTTTGTCCTGTGGATCGAAGACGACTACCGCCTGCGTGAAAGGGCGAGTCCCTGGCTGACATTCCATGCGAAGATCGCACAGGGGGTTGATCACTTCACCGGCCCGAGCGAACACTGACCCATCCGCGGCTGCAATATCCTTCGTCACCACGACACTTGGGTCCACTTCACGAGTCCGTGCCTTTATCGCCTTGGGTAGCTCATTGAAATTCTGCTTGAGCCAGAATCGCTCAATGGCTTTTTTCTTCTTCTCCACCCAATCGATCTTGGCAAGACGAGCTTTGGCTACGTCAATGAGGTCTGGTTCGCTGATCTCTTCCACAGGGCCCCTCACGCCGAGATCTCCCATCTCGCCGCTTTTTACCTCCCGAGCCAGCCATGAGGGATCCGCCAGACCAGAGACCTGGGCCACTACATTTGGTTGCTGGCCGAGCAGTTGCTCGCCGTCGAGCATGATGATGGTTGGTACTGACGTAACATTGTGTGACTTGAACAACTGAGGATTGATGATGATGTTCGGCACTGGGTCTTTCTTGGCCGCCAGATCCTGGATTGCCTTTACTCCTTGGCCGAGGTTCATCCCCTCAGGAATACCCCGGAACACGATCACCGCATCAGACTGCCCTGATACGGCGGAGAGCACATCATCAAGTCCCTGCGCCCCCAAAGAGAGCGATGCAAAGACGAGCATCCGATGGTCGGTATATATCCCCTTCTCCGCTTGCTTACGTTGCATCTCTTTCAGGGTTTTATCGGTTGACTGGAGCTGTTTGAAGAACTCCTTCGCCTCCACCTGAGCCTCGCTCATGTGTCTGTTTTGCAAGGGCTGCGACATATCGAGCTCTAATGCCTTTTTAGAGATAGACCTCCCTTGCTCGATCAGGGCTATGTCTTCTTCCGTCAAGATTGCGTTTTGAGAGAAAGCATTGCCTGCCGTGGCAAGCAGCACTGCTGCCGCAACCCTCTTATAGGAGGGGATAAGCGCGACCAATGATTTGCTCATCGTTCACCGTCCCCCAATAGCGTGAGTCGAAACTAAAAGGGCTCTGCCCCATAAACCAGTAGTGTCCTTCCGTCAGCGTCCGCTTACCGTAAAACTGACTCTCATCTAAATTCAGCCTACGGGCGAGCTGGAGCCCCTCCCCGACGACTTCCCCGTTCACTGTGGTATTCCATGTTTGGTCAATCTCCACTACGTCCCCAGGCATTCCGGCCAAGATCTTGACCATGCGGGTGCCGTCTTTGTAGAGTGGTTGCAGACTCTTTGCGTGGAAGGAGTAAATGGCCCCCTTTTGAAGTGACCGATCATTTAAATCGATCAGATACACCGTGTACCCAGGGAGACATTTTTCATTCTGCGGGTCGATACCAATGCGGTACCTGTTCATGAACCAATTGCCCGCCAACAGCAAAGCCAGCAGCATAAGGGCTGCTTTCATACCAAACCGCGGCCATGACTCCTTCCTCACTAGCCAGTCCTTCGGGGATTGGATCATTTCAGCCAATCCTCCGGCAGGTAGACATCGCTAGGAGCCCCAACCACAGACCCCGCATCGAGGACCAAGTAACCCGCATCCTTGAGCTTGAGGATCGCGTCATTGGTCTTGACCATCAGCTTCTCTACCTCTTCTGCGGAGGCCCCAGCAGGATATGAGGCTGCAACTTTGGTGAAATCCACGACAACGATGGGCGGAGACTGGTTCAGCCGATCGTGCATGGCCGAGGTTTGTTCATTCAGCACGTAATAGCTGCCACCAAAACCACCAGCGGCACCGAGTACAGCGGCGATTGCAATCGATTTGATGTCCATGTCCATTCTCTTCTCTCGTTTATGCTGCTTGTCGGCGGGCTTGCATCACCGCTTTGATGGCGTCTGGGACACTGAGGCCCTGGTTGACGAACTGATCGATGGCATTCACATCCACCGGGTCAGTCGAGTACAGAAGCTTCTGGAAGTCGCCCACGATCAGGCGGCCGACGCCCATCCCGCTTTTCGACTTGATGAAGATTTCTGAGTAGACACCCTGAATGGTGTGAACCGTTTTGAGGGTGTGGAAACCGCCATCCGAGAGGGCCAGACGACCAGCTCGTTTGACTGATTCGACGGTCTCTTCTGTCTGCCCGAGCAGGTACATGCTCGCGGAGTTCTCAGCGATGGCCCGCCCCACTGCGTTTTCATACAGGTCATTGATAGACTGGGTTGCGATGACAACGCTGCCACCATATTTACGGAATTTCCGATAGGCATGTTCCATGAACACTGAGACCTCGCCTTCCTTGAGCAGATCCCAGGCCTCATCAACGATCACTACCTTTTTGCGGTTGCGCTCCCCTAGGAACACCTCCTGTTGGATCTGGTAGATAAGCTGGAGCAGAACAACCTGCCGCAGGTGTTTTCGTCCCTGGAGCTCATCCAGCTCAAGCACCGTGAATTGGTTCTGGAAGGAGACGTTGTTCTTGTTTGAAAAATACTTGCCGTAGCTACCTTCTGATGTGAAGGCATAGAGCTGCTGCCCCACGTCCTTCAAGCGCAAATCCTCACCCTTCAAGCAGCGCTCAGCGATGTCGTCCACCTTCATCGTGGTGCCCTTCTCTTCCCATATCGAGGACAACACCTGTTTCAGTGCTGAGATTTGCCACTCAACCAACAGCCCCTTGGAAGAAGCCATCGCGCACACTAGGCTCACGATCGCATCCTCCTCGTCCTCGTAGTTCTGGATCAGCTCAAACGGGTTGAGACAAACGTGGGTTCCCTCTTCAAAGTGCACAAAATCGCCCCTGAGCATCTCTGACATTTTCTGATAGGACTTACCGGCGTCAATTACCCACACCTGAGCGCCCTCGGAGAGGTAGGAGCAGATCAGTTCGTTGGTCAGGAACGACTTACCGGAACCAGACTCTGCGGCAATGACAAGGTTTTTGTTGGTGTTACTGTCATGCAGCGACAGGCTCATGAGCTGCCCGTTGCGGGAGATCAAAGCAGCATGAAATGTGCCGGTACCTTTCCACTCCCCAAACACTGGTAGCACGACGGCTGCCTGTTCGCTCGTCATGGTCTTGTATCGGAAAAGATCACGCACTGCGTCCCGGTCGGTGCAGAACGGAAGGCTGTTGAGGAATATCGGCAGGGCAACAAAGCGATCTTCCATCAGCTCGAAACGGCTCTCACGCCAAATGCTCCGCGCAGCTGTTGCCGCAGATTCAACTCGCTCCTTCGTTGGGGCAAAAATCACGAGGGAGTAGCTTATCTTGACCGGCTTGGCCCCCTCTTTCAGGGACTCATATACCGTGTCAAAAGATTCCTTCTTGTCTGCCAGAACCGGGACAAACTTGAGCATCGGACCGTAAGCTTGGTTGACCGTAAACTGCCTCTTGCGTTCAAGGGTATTTTTGGTGCTTTCCACCTCAGGGAAGAAGACGTTGGTAACCACCATGTAGTTCTCTTTGATGCTGGAGTTACCCCCCGTCAGGTCCCCTGTATAGGCGACCGCATCCCCAAAGTAGGCAATATCCGGTAGCTTCTTCGCCGACAGCACCTTGGCGTGATAGCCGCCCAAACGTATGCCATTTTTACTGACTTCAAGGTCTGTGCCGTAGTCGAAGAGTTGCTCGCAAATCGGCTTATCCGTTTCCCAGCGGCTGGCATCGTGGCGCCAAGAAGCATCAGGTCCCCAATTAAGAAGGGTGCTCATGATCCGGACATAGTTCACGGCGGTCATTGTCCGGGGTCGCAAGCCAACCGTTTGGAGAGAGGACTCAACCTTGGTTTTCAATTGGTCGAGCTCAACGAGTTCAGTCTCTGTAGGGGTGTTGCTTTTGATGGGAACTTTGCACGTAACGAACAATTTAAGGTCTTGGATCAGGCCGTTGTCGTAGATGCCCTTGTTGGTCCTCGCCATGATCCGTTCTGTCGTGTGCTGCTGGAGATAGTTGATTCGCTCCTGGATGACGGGGCTCAGCAGACCGTGACGGAAGCCGTCACGCAGTCCCAACATCTGGTACATCTCTTGGTTTATATCGGGGGATCTGAATAACAGGAACTGGAGTGTCGTCTTGGCAGGGAACTCCTGATTCAGGAAGCCGTTCATACGCTCCTGTACCTTTTCATCCGCCCCGCACATCGGCTCACAGATAAAACCGAAACCGGCGCTCTGATCATCCATGAGGAACACCTGTTCATCTTCGCTATAGGCAAGGACAGGGATCACCCCAGAGGCTCGCATATGTTCCTGGATCAACGCACCGTCGAGCTTCTTCTTTATAGTCACGATCATTGTGCACTCTCCAACCATGCTTTCAGGTTATTAGGGCGTCCCTTGCTTACACGGCCATCGGGTGCAATGACGAATGGCACCCCCTGAATACCGATCAGATGGGCTGTCATCAGGGTCTGGTCATATTGAGCGGGATCGCATGGCGATTTTGACGGGAGAGTACCCAGGGTGTTATTCAGGAGCGCATCCAGTGCATTGGTTTTGTCCTTCGCGCAGTGCAGCGCTTTGGCAAGCTGGTTTGATTCATCCCCTAGGGCAGGGATAACGACGATCTTGAAGGTGTATTCCTCAGCCAATGGCTTGGCCTCACCAATCAACTTGTGGCAGACACCGCAACGTGGATCGACAAACAGCACCACATCCTTAGGCCCATGCCCAAACGAGATGGTGTTCAGCTTATCAACATCCATTCCCATATCTTGGAGATGCAAACGGTCGGCGACATCACGCATTTCCGACATCGAGCTGAGGGGTTTTTTACCCCACACATCGTAAATCTGCCCTGTAATGACAAACCTACCGTTGTCTGAGATGAAGACGATCTGACCATCGCTCTCGACTGCTCTGATTCCCTTGATGGGCAGGGTCACAATCTCCTTGATCTTGGCCGCCCTGGGGTCTGTAATTTCTAGCTTTGAGGCTGCAACCAATGGAGCCGGGATAGTCGTTATCCCGAGCACCATCAGCCCCCCAAGAATTTTTCCAAGCATTTTTACCCCCATGTCAAACTCCTAGATGCTGGGAGTGTATCTGCGGGGATTAAATAGCCTCGACTGTGTAACGGCCCATTTTGGTCACATCCAGCGGTATCGTAAAAAAAAAGCCCGGTAGTTAACCGGGCTTGGGAATGAGAGTGTTTGAATGGGTATGCTAGTGGCTCAGTTCAGGGAGACCACTTCCGACCGACCACCGGAGTCATCCACTCCGACCAGTGCAATGGTCGGCATCACACCGTCCTTACCCTTGCTGATCGTCAGTCTGTCTGCCGTGATGGCTTGCACTTCTCCACCCACCGTCCACTGATACGACTTCATCCGCCCATCCGGGTCCTCACATCCCGCGTACACAATCCACGAGCCTATCGTCTCCCGGCTGCGCACCGTGCACGTCGGCAGCTTGTTCTCCGCCACCTTGAGCACCAGCTTGCCCTCGACATCCTTGCCCATCTCCGACGTCGCCTTGAGCTTGATCTCGTGCTCACCCGCCTGCAACGTCGTGCGGCCATAGAACCCCGCACTCTCCAGCGGTTTCCCATCCACCGAATACTGACGGGTCAGGATCCGATCCCGCGGATGACCACCCGAGATGTACGGCCGAAGCAGCACATCCAGCGGCTCACGCGCATCCGGGTTCGAGCCCGAGTATTGCAGGTCGATCACGTACTGTTCGGCCTCGCCCAGCACCACCGGCTCTTCCAGCGCCGTCTCGTTGCCTCGCGCATCCCGCACTTTGAGCTTCACCAGGTATTCCCCCGCGCTGCCCATCGTGAACACCCGCGCTGCCGGTTGCTTCTGATCTTCAATGGCCGCCCCTTCCGGCAACGTCCACTCATAAACAGCCTCTTCCAGCTTGCCCGAGAAGCCGATCGGCCGAGCCGTCACAATGATCGTGGCTGGCGCCACGTTCGCCGTCTTGCGTACCTGCATCCCGAACCGCGGCCACACGTACTCCCATACACGGGAGTACATCGAGTGCGTAGCCTCGGCTCCCTGCTCCCGGAAACCCTCTATCCAGGCCGTGTAGGTGGTCTCCACCCGCTCTTTGGTCAGGTCCTCAGCGCTCGGCGTGTACTGCGCCGTGTCACCTTCAACCCGCTGCCCATTCGGCAGGACGAAGACCCCCTTCACCTGCACATCCATCCCCTTGTACGGCAAGCTGGTCGTGGCCTTGAAGGTGTAGGTCTTGCCTGTCTCGATCACCGACGGCCCCGACACATACGGCCGCGGTGGCTTGACCACCCGGAACTCCACAGCGGTCTTGGCAACCCGGTAGGCGTACTCGTCGCTCGCGGGTGCATCCCCGGAGCGCACCCGTGCCCACAGCTTGATCCTGGTGTCTTTGTCGCTGTTCAGCGTGAGCGTCGGGCCCTGCTTGTCCCACACCTTGCCGCCATCGGTTGACCACTCCACCACCGCGTTCTCAGCACCAATCTCCTCGTCCTTCACCGTCAGCCGGGTCGAGAATGTCCCCTCGCTGCCCACAAATAGCGTCTGCGGCCCCTTCACCTCCAGCTTCGGCTTGTCGTAGGCAATCACGTCCACCACTTCGGTGTAAGCCTCGGCGCTGGAGTTGCGGTTGATCACCTTGGCCCGCACCTTGTAGGAGCCTTTCTCGAACACCTTCACCATCTGGTACTTGTAGCGTTCCTCCGGTGTCGTGCTCTCCCAGGTCGCCCCGCCGTCACTGCTGACATCCCACACCACGTCGCCGGTCGCCCGGTAGTCCTGGCGGTCACTTAGCGCCAGCTTGAACACCGCCGTGAACGGCGCCTCGCCCGACAGCCGACGGGCACCAACCTCAGCGCCAATCGCACCGCCTCGCAGCACCGTCAGGAACGCAGGCCGCGTGGACTGCACTACCCGGCTGTACCCCTCAAATGGCGACACCAGCTCCGCTTCCGCCACGATCCGCACCGAACTCGTGTCCACTTTCGACAGATCTACCGCAAAGCTCGCTGTACCGTTCGTCGCATTCACAAAATCCGTCAGCGCCTCGGTCTTGTTGTACGCCATCTGGCGGATCAACCTCACCTTCCAGCTCCCCATCGTGGCAGCGTCAAACGCCTCGGTCGGTTTGTATTGATCCTGTATCTTCACCTGCACTGGCAGCGCCTGGGTGTCGATGGCAGTGTCACCGGCTACCTCCACCACCGGCACCAGGTTGTAAGACGGCACCGACACGGCTTTGTACACCGCTTCGGTCTTCACCTCTGGCACCTTGTTGTAGGCCGCCTTCACCTTGTAAGTGGTCTCTTCCCACAAACCCCGCTGGTCGGTGTTCAGCCGACGGTAGACTTTGGTGTTTGAACCCCAGCCGGGGGAGAATGTCTCCGACTCCAGGGTATCGGTGTTGCGCATGATCGCCACGTCCAGGTCTGCCCGCTCCGAGGTGATGGTCGCATCCCCCAGGTAGTCGCCCAGCATCGGCACCATGTAGATGTTGTCCCGGAATTTGTACTTCGAGGTCAACTCCACAGTTGGAGCCGGGGGATCTATGGCATCGATGGCAAAGGTCTGATCATTGAGGGTCACACGGGTGCCGTTCTTGCTGTAGATGCTCACCCGCCAGCCCAGCGCGTGCTGCATTTTCTCCGTCACTGTCCCGCTCAGACCTGGAGTAGTGGTGCCTTGATCCTGCACCAGCCCATCCGGGATCGCCTGCCATTCAAACAAGCAACTACGACTGATACTGCCGGAAGCCTTGTTGGCCGCATCTTTCTTCGCCTGATCGGCACTGAGGGTCACCGAACAGACAGGCCCCAGGTTCTGGCTCATCCGCACGTCGAAGGTCTCGATGATGCGGTTCACCTGTGCTACCTCGGGGCCGGGGGTGTAGCCCACGGAACCGTAAGCACTGGTCACTGTCAGGTTGCGGCTGCCGCCGCCGACCTTCACCTTGGCGCCGTCACCGCTGAACAGGTAGAGGCTGTATTCGAGCGGCTGCTCACCCAGGCTGACCGCCTGGCCCACCAGCCCCGCCAGTTTCAGGCCGTCAGTTTCCTGAGTGCTCTGCTCGGCCTCATCCGGTATGCGGTCCCACTGCAACAGACATACCGGATCCCGGATCGGGTCGGAGCGTTTCGCCTCATCCTCTTTCGAGGTGAAGCGACAGGGAACACCAGCATCCGGCAGGGCGGAGATCTTCACCGGGTCAATCACCTGGCGCACCGTCCACGCCTCCGCGGAGAGTTTGGCCGTCGGCTTCCAGGTGGTCACGTCCAGCACCAGGATCGGGGAGTTCGGCGCCGCCGTGGTGACCAGCAGGCCGGAGGTCCCGATCACATCCGCAACCGCAGGTTTTACCGGGATACTCAGGCGGCCACCGGAGGCTCCGAAGTTGTGTTTGCTCAGGATGCTCATAGTCTGGCCCGGTTCAATCCGCACCCCATTGACCACCAGCGGGACCTTGGCGTCGGAACGCAGCGTGGCGAACACATCATAGGAGCCCGTCACAGTAGAGCCGTCGTTGAGGGTCAGCGGCACCGTTTCAATGATCTTGCTGCCGTCGGCATGGGTAAACTCCTGCGTCACGGCCGGGATCATCAGCTTGCCATCCATCCCGTCTGCCAAGGTCACCTGCCGCGGCGTGTACTGGAACCCCACGATTTTTTGAACGGAGTTACCTTGGGCATCCTGCCCCTTGGCAGTGAGGGTGTATGACTCCCCGGCTTTCAAGGAGGGGAACATGACTGGGTATTCCAAGCGGAAACGCCCTTTCGACTCTTCACGCCAAGATAACTGCACCTTGTCGTTGGCTGGCCCACCAGCCAGCGCGATCGATGTCAGCTTCGGCGACGGGTCAAGGGCATCACTCAGGTTGATGATCACATCATCGAGCGTCTGGATATTCGCACCCTGGGCCGTATTGATGGTCATCACCGGAGCTGTGCGATCCGACGTGATCTGGAACATCGTTTGCTTGGTCTGCGGGCCGTGCATTTCTTCCGCAGCTGCTACCAGGTTGAACTGCCCTTCGGGTAGGGTCTTGAGATCCCATTGGTAGGTGTAATTATCCCAGTTGTCGGCAGTCAACCCGCCTTGGGGGGAGAGCTTGTTACCTTTGTTATCTTCAATCCAAGCCGTTTTCAGCCGGAGGCGGTCGAAGTAACTTCCACGCCCTTGCTGGGCAATAAACAAGGTGAAGATCTTGGTATTGGCGTCATATTGCTGGGTGAGTTGGGGGTAATACTGGTCGTTCCAGTTCACCTCTGCCCACAAGGGATTGGACTGCAAAGTGCTGTCCGCGTTGTAGACCGTTGCATTGTCATGAACGTACCCCGTGGTGCCCTTTGCCATGGTAAAGCTGTTGGCTATGACACAGCTCGTTTGTCCCGCAGGGACACTACAGCTACCCCGGTGCACAGCCGTTTGCACATAGGGTCTTGCCTCTACATTAACCCTGATGCTACTTACTGTGAGCGGCAGCGAGCTATTCATGACGTAATATCGCAGCATCGTGGACCAACCGATGTCGCTGTAGTTGTAGTCTACTCCCAGCAATCTGGGGCTTTTGGGGGCAGAGGGGGATAGGACCAAATCGTAATCAATAACCCCCCCCCCCCACTGCCCGAAGTTGACCCAGCGCCAGTAGTTCCCATCAGTGTGCCCGTAGGGGGAAGTTGTGATTAGGTAGACATACTGACTATCTTCACCGGCCTTGGTCATCTGACCGAGGGCATTGACCATATTGATCCCGCCCTCCCGGTATTCATGCCAGTTATTACGCGGCACACGCCACGCCAGTTTGATTGGGTTTGTTTTCACCGTCATACCATCGGTATAAGACACAAACCCGGTCAACCCCGGCGCCAGGATATTTGAGCTGTTGGGGTCAAAGACACCAAATGGTGCGGTAGGGGCATTGGTGACGTTATCAAACATCACTTTTTGCGCGTCCGTCAGCGTTGTGTTTCCAGCACTATCTGCGATTTCGAACTGGAGAGTGAACTGTTCATCCAGATCAGAGTTAGGGAAAAATCCGCTTTCGAACGGCTTTCGCGCCTCATGATTGGCTGCATCGTAAGGAATAGCGACATTTCGATATAACGAACCATCCTGCCTGTACAGCTTCGCTTTGACGCTTGTTACCGGCGTACTATCGCTGATACCGGTGAGCTTGAAGGCGTTCTCTTCGGCCCCTCCAATACCCAGCTTCCAGAGGGTACCAGTGGTGACTTGCCCATAATTACTTGCTTCTGGTGCCACTGACGCATATGTCGGAGCGGTGACATCGACAGTCAGGGGATACTCATCCGCCTGAACCGAAGCCCCGGCCGCAGATAAAATCTCTGCTTTGAGCTTATAGGTACCCGCAACCGGTGCGGCTAGTTGCAACTCTGCACCATAGTAGGTGCTGCCGCCCACAGTGATCCGGTCGGCCGCACCCAACAGATGACTGGTTACTGTAGAGATCAAAGTACCATCCGCTCGCAGCACCGAAATTTTGACCTTACGGTCAATACCTGCACTCAAAGCGAATCGAATGTTACCCGTCGGGTTGGCATAGTTGGCAGTCGCCGCTAACGTCCTTTGTGCCCCCCCCGGTGCAGTAAAGGAATACTGCAACAACTCTGCTTGGGCTGTTCCCGTGAAAATAGCCGCCAGGGCTCCCAGCAAGGCTGGTAATTTCAATTTGTGTTTTAACATCACACTCTCCATTTAAAGGTTACACGAACCCAAAATGGAGATTACGGGACGCGCCTTTGAAAGACCGGCTGTGTTTGTGTCCGTTTTGAGTACATTGAGAAAAATATTTGGCTGTTGATGAAAAAATAGGGCAGCCCACTGGCTGCCCTATTCCTTCATGTGTCTGGCGAGTGATGGTGCCTTAGCCCCCAAGCCCATTAGTGAGGTGGATTGCGGCCGGGGCGATCTTGTCGGCATGTTCCAGTGTTGCAGACATGATCGACTCAACCACTGTCGGGGAGTTGTACAGCCCCATCCCACCACCGATACCCATGGCGAACGCCATCAGGCTCTGGCGAGCGATTCCACCGACAACACCAACCAGGATCATGGCACCAGCAACGATTCGACCGAGGGTACCCTGCGTCCAGTCTTTAAGGGTGGTCCAGACATCATCAAACGCAGTCCCGCCAGTGCCTGCGTGGACGGAATCCGGCGCCAGCACGAGAGCCACCGCCACCAGTCCCATCAGGAGGAAGAGCGCGTTGTTTTTGTTTACCGCTGAGGCATTCGCCACCGGACCTGTATGACTTACATTCATGTTCATTCAGAACATCTCCTACTTTGTTGTGGTTGTTTCCGTTTTCGGTTCGTGCTGCACGGATTGCAGCGGTCTCAACACCGGCTCGTTTTCGGGTGTACCATCCCCGATCACCCATCTGCGCGGTTCAATCTCCGTGTAGACATACCCCGTTACGATGAGGTCACCGTTGGTGTCCTCCCAGGGAGCTACCCAGATCCGCATCACCTGCGCTGGTGTGCGAATGGGAATTGGGCGATCCGGCAAACGCGGAGCGACATACGTGTCAATTACCGGGTCTCCAGATGTGCTCGTGGCTCCGGCCGAGGGGGTGGCTTGGCCCTCCCCCTTCGCTTTGGCCTCATCTTCCTTCATCGGACGAGGGACATTCCCATCGTTGGTTGCGGCGTAAACATCCCGAGCAGACATACACTGCACACCGTTTGGCATACCTGGACAGCTGTATTCCTCCTCCCCGATATTGAGTGATGAACACCCGGCGAGCAGCATGATTGCAGCACCGACCCCCAACAGTCTGAGAGATCCTACTCTCAGCCCTAGTCGAATCTCGTCTGTGAAACTGCCCATTTTGGTCACAATGCTCATTTTTTCTGGCTCTCCCCGGTCGAACGGATTTGCAACTTAGTGCCCTTGGTCATGATTACGTCCAATTGGCGGCCTGCATCGATCTCGATAACCGGGAAAATCCCTTCGGCCATGTCGATGTAGAACTGCGCGATGCGATCCAAGGCCTTGCTGGCGCCCTTGGCCGCAGCGCCCTGAACCATGTCCTCAGACCAAACCGACTGATACTGGGTATTTGAACCAGGGTTTGTACTGACAACCGGTACTGGGTTGACGTCGAATGCCTCAGAGACACCGCTCAAAAAACCGGCCATCATGGATTTGGCTATAATCTGGCCCTGTTTGGATACCACACGACCACGAACCCCAGCCTTACCATCCTCACCGACCGCATAAGCATCGAGCTTCGCCTCGATCACCCCACCGTCCTCACGTACACACGAGAATGTTTCGCCACGTAGGTAGGCGCGTTCCGAACTCAGATCGCCGTAGCCAGAGACAATTAGGAAACATTCGCGCACATCGGCACGGAACCGGTTAGGGAGGATGGCTTCTTTCTGGATCCGCAGAGTTGACGGGAATGGGTCGCGGCGGGCCCCCTGGGATGTTGGGGCATCCATACCGTTTATCAGTGTCCCAGTCAGGATCGATCCCGAAGGCAGATACAAGGAATCATCATCAGCTCCCTTTGACTTATCTGCCTCAGGCGCCTTTTGGGTGTAGCTGACAATCTGGATGCCGGTCTTTGCAGGAGCTTTGCCATCGCCTTTACTACCGGGAGCTTGGCCCTTAGAGTCTGGCAATGGAGCATCCCTGAAAATGGCTGCCGGATCCTTGTAGTCCAATTTTTTGTCCATGAATTGGCTATTAGCACTGTTCCCAGGAGTGTTGGTCACACTGGCATCAGCATTCCCGGTGGCCTCGGTGCTATTGCTATTCCCTTTTCCGCTATCTACCTTTTTCGCCAGTTCATCATTCATCTTTGCCAGTTGCTCAATATCCTGGCGCAAGCGAGAAATTTCACGATCGACGTCAGCGCCCTTCCCTGCTTTCTGCTTGTTTTGCTCCAGCTCTGAATTGACGCGCTCCAGCGCTTTCTTGAGATCCGCATTTTCACGCGAGACCATCTTCACATCAGCTGAAAGGGAGTCGATCCCTATTTCCCGTGTGTTCTTATCTGTCAGTACGTTCTTGATCGTTTCCTGACGCCCACGCCGTTCCTCTTTCTTTGGCTCACCGGAGAAAACCGTGACGACAGCGAAAAGGGCAAACACACCACCAGCGACGGCTACCCAGCGCTTCTTTTTGGGGTCGAGCTCACTCCAATACTGGCTAATGTTCATTGACGCCCCCCCAGCAGAGACGGCCGCTTAGACGTGGAGGCCTGACCGCGACCTTGTTTCATCGCGACATAGATCTCTGTCTTCTGCCCCGGTTCGAGAACGTTCAGCGGCCAAGTGGTCACAGCAGCTACGTCCCAACCACCACATAAGGACTCCTTGAACTCAATGGGCTGGGTCGATGTGTTCTGGGCCACCCCGATGAATACGTTGAGATGGTGTCCCATCATGTACTGACCCTTCGAAAAATCGACCCGGATACTGCCAGTCGCACACTGGGGAACCGCCGCTCCGGCTGGGATATTGTTCATGCTGTAGCCTTGAGGAACCTCGCCAAGGGCGATCTTTCTGAACACAGTACGAACGGTCTCAACGTAGGGCTGACTTTTCTCCCAAGCATCCGCCTTGGTATTGGCAAAGCCTCCGCCCATGCTGGCGCTCCCTGTGAGCTTGAGGAACACCTCACGGGGCGGTATCCGCCGCGGCACCATGGTCAGGCTCAGTGCCTGGGCCTCTGAGCCTTTTTCCGTGATGAACATCGTGACGGGATATTCCTTGTCCGTTGCGACGTAGACCACGTTTTCCTTGATACAAACTTCGCCACATTGTCCATCAGCACTGGCACCGCTCAGTGAGGTGGAAACCACTTCTGGATTGCCAAATGGAGTGACGATCCGATTGGGATGGCCTATGGCGATCGGGATGATTTGGTTCACACCTGGATTCATCGTCAGCACAGGACTTTCGTTAACCTGCCCCATCACCCCACTACTTCCGATCGGGGCAGGGACCCCCTGTTTCATCACACTCGCGGGGACAACAGGAACATCCTCAGAGGAGTCAGCCATCACCCCTGTTGCGTACAGGGCAAGCACCAAGAGTGGGTATTTAGCGTTGAGCTTCATTGGTTCTCCGTTCCTTTTCTTCTTCTTTACGCTTGAGTTGCTCCAGCACAGCCTTGGTGCGTGGCTTACCCATATAGGTTTCCATGTAATCGAGAGAAGGGGCGTAATTTGAGATTTTGAGGACGAACTCATAAGTGCGCTCCCCACGCTCCTCCTGTTGAGATGACGCGCCTTTCACATAGGAGTACCCATAAGCAAATACCTTGTCGCTCTTCTCTTCGTACTCTACAAAACGAGGTTCGAACCGCATGGTTACGCGGTCTTCCTTTATCTGCTTGGACTGGATCTCGATGGCATCAATGACATCCTGATAGATTTCCGGCGAGAGCATGGGGCTCAACCGCTCTTTGACAAAATCCACCGAACCGGGCGTAACGTTGCCAAGCAGCTGTGAGAACGCAAAGCCCCAAGCTTCTTTGTAAGACCGAGAGGCATTTTCCTTCGTAACCCATGCCTCCTCAGAAAGGGTGTAGGGCTGCATGGTGACAATGGTGTCTTTCGTAAAAACCTTGATGACCAGCAGTAACACGATGATTAACAGCCCCGCCTGGAAAAGACGGCCCCACTTGTTCTCTGCTTGGGTCCCTTCCCAGGTCTTGAGATAGGTTTTCAATTTCAAGGTAAATACCTCCGTACAAATGGGTTTTTCATCGACTTGGCCTTGGTAGCGATGAACCCGGCCCAATAGATCATGTGGAGTAGGTAACCATCCGGATGGTTGTCCCGGAACCGGCGATACAGGTTGGTAACGAGCAGCCCGCCGATGAAGCAGATGAGGGCCTTTCCGATGATGACGCCAATCGTCAGCCCCAGGAGCATCGGGGCCAACTCATCGGCACTCCACAGGAGCAAGTGGGGGGGTTCATCAACCCGCCGCGGGATTTTTACAGGCTTCATTGCCACCTCCATATCTTCATTGCCTGTATTTTCATTCAGTTGACCCGCTTTCCTACTACGGCTTTGCGCCCAATTCGGGCAGTTACAGCGACAAATAAAAAAAAGGTGGCATCATGCCACCTTCCATTTATTCACAGGCCTGCTTATTGATTCTGTCTTTTCACAGCATCGACCGAAGGACGGCCCGAGCTCACGTCCCTATCAGGGCGACCACTTTGTCGAGCCCAAGGCCGACAACAAGACCAAACGCGAACAATACCAACCTGATGAGAGTAAGAAACGGCCAAGAGCCTGAACTCCCTGCTGCCACCTCTACTTTTCCGACTTGAGTCTGTACCGACACGATGAACCCCAAATGAAGTTGCCTTTGGCATGGGGATTGTCGCTTTCCCCACTCCACCAGCACAGCGCTATTACGGCCCTTTTGGGGTGTGGGGAAAAAAATATGCTGCGGTCCCGAGTTGGGGGTAAAAAATTTCACATGTGAAATTTTTTACTGCCGAACAGCTTGTTGGAATTCAGTCAGAACCCTATCTATTTACGGTTCAACATATCGATGATCCCGCGCTTGGCATCTGTTTTCGTGAATGCTCGAATGGAGTTCTGCTCGCCCCGGACCAATGCCAAGCGAAGTAGGCAGAATGGCTCCAGCCCAGCCAGATCTGACGTCACCACGTTGGCTTTCTCTGTCCAGTAGAACCAGAATCCATCATGCACCCAGGCATGACGACCATCCAGCCGACCTTGGTATTCCAGCTCACTGACTTTCACGCCCGCCATGAGCACCTCCTATTATTTCTTTAACGATCTTGCGGCGGAGACAAGCATTCAGCTGGTTGCTGCTGCATCGGCGAGGGCCCTATTCCAGCACGACAGAGCAACCATGAGATTGTCATGATTCAAGCTACCCATTACATCCTCATAGCGTATCTATTCACCAGGACGGGGTTGACGGCATCAGTTCTGCCGGGATGGGATAATCTGTCTTCTCGATGCACGCCCTGACCACGGCCCTCAACCACTCCTGTGGGCAGCGGCCCAATCGCTTGCCGGTCTCCACCAACGACAGGATGCGCTGGCGAAACAGCTCGCCCCGGTGAGACCACACGCCGTAGCTACCCTTGCGCCAGAGCACATAGCCACGCAGCGCCCGCTCCGCCTCGTTGTTGGTCAGCGCTATTTCGTCGTCAGTCATAAACCGCCACAGCATCTCGTCATCCCGCAGCAGCAACTGGCATCGTCCACGGTAGCGTTTGCTGCACAACAGGGCGCCGCGCTCCAACTGGCTTCGCCAGCTTTGCCGGTAACGCGCGAGCCTGCGCAGGTATTTCTGCTTGCTCAACGCACCGCTTTCCCAACGGTGCCGGGTACGAAACACCGCATCCGCCAGCAAGACCAACCGGGCACCGATGGGCTGGTTGCACTGCTCGCTACTCTCGGCGATGGCCACGAGATTGCGGGCCACGTGGGCCCAGCACAGTTGCCGCTGGTCGGCGTCGATAAACCGGTAGCCGGCGTACTGGTCGGTCACCAGCACCCCGTCAAACTCGGCGCCCAGCAGCCGCTTGGCCGCCTCCTGACCACGGCCATAGGCCGTCATGAAGCAGACGGCTATCTTGCTCAGCGCCAGCCACATCCAGCGGCGCTCTCCACCCCGCTGATGCCGGGTCTCATCGGCATGAACGTGGGTGGCCGTCTGCACCTGCTGCTTGATGGCCTGGTAGGTCGGGGTGAGCATGGCACTCACCCGCCCCTGCGCCTCACTGATGGCGCCCCGGCTAAAACTCAGGCCGAAATGCTGTTTGAGCTGCTGCTGTATCGGTAATCCCCCCGAAAAACCAGGGTGCTCATAAGTAGAATTTTCCCGTACCTTGAACGCAGGAGGTTCTACATGAAAACATCACGCTTTAGCGATACCCAGATCATCGCCATCCTCAAACAAGCTGA
>NZ_PQLN01000073.1:0-21828 GCF_002919855.1 Aeromonas sp. ASNIH8
CTTAGAACTCCCAAAAGATGCCAATATTCTTTCGACTACCTCCCCTCAAAGCCATATCACGTACGTTAATCCTGACTTCATTAAAATCAGTGGTTTCACTGAGGAAGAACTATTAGGCCAGCCTCACAACATCGTAAGACACCCAGATATGCCGCCTGCTGCATTTGAGCATATGTGGAGTACATTAAAATCTGGCCGCTCATGGATGGGGCTAGTAAAAAATCGCTGTAAAAATGGCGACCACTATTGGGTAAGTGCTTATGTAACGCCAATAGCTAAGAATGGTTCGATTGTTGAATACCAGTCTGTAAGGACCAAGCCTGAACCTGAGCAGGTTTTGGCTGCGGAAAAATTATATGCTCAATTGAGAAGCGGGAAGGCCGCGAGGCCGAAATTGGCTGCTAGCTTTTCCGTGAAAATACTCTTGCTCATATGGGGTAGTATTATATCAAGCGCAATGGCTGCCGGCATGCTTACTGATACATCAATAAGCAGCTTATTGTTAGCCACTTTAATGTCAGGAAGCTTAAGCTCTGTTAGTGTTTTGGCTATTCTCTCTCCTCTTGGAAGACTGGTTGAAAGAGCCAGGAATATTTCCAATAACCCATTAAGTCAATCCCTCTACACTGGGCGCACCGATGAGTTTGGCCAAATAGAGTTTGCTTTACGAATGATGCAAGCTGAAACAGGCGCCATAGTAGGTCGCATAGGTGATGCATCAAATCGGCTTAGCGAACACACCCGAGGCCTACTAAAGGATATTGAGTCAAGCAATGTACTTACAGTTGAGCAGCAGGCAGAGACAGATCAAATAGCAACGGCAGTAAACCAAATGGTGGCAAGCATTCAAGAGGTTGCGAGCAATGCACAGCATGCTGCAGATGCGGCCGGAAGAGCAGACACTGAGACGGCATCTGGCCAGCGTCTGGTAGCCCACACAAGCCAGTCAATCACTGCCCTTGAAGGTGAAATTAGGCAAGCCGCTCAGGTTATTCATGAGCTTGAAGGTCAAAGTAACGAGATATCAAAAGTTCTTGACGTTATACGAGGGATCGCCGAGCAAACGAATTTGTTGGCACTCAACGCAGCAATTGAGGCCGCGCGTGCTGGTGAGCAGGGGCGTGGTTTTGCTGTTGTCGCCGATGAGGTTCGCAGTCTTGCTGCTCGCACACAGCAATCGACAACGGATATTCAAAGCATGATCAGCGCTCTACAAGAGCGAGCGCAATCCGCTGTTACAGTCATGGAGCAAAGTAGTCGGCAAGCGCACACGAGTGTAGCTCACGCAGAGGAAGCAGCTACAGCTCTTGATGGAATTGGCCAACGCGTTAACGAAATTACCGACATGAACGCGCAAATAGCGACTGCGGTCGAGCAGCAGGGAGCAGTAAGTGAAGACATAAACCGCAGTATTATCAATATACGCGATGCTGCTGATACCAATGTACAGACCGGGCAGAATAATTTGCAAAGTGCGAAATCTGTCGCTCAGTTAACTAGCGCTCTGAGCGAACTGGCAAAACAGTTTTGGGAAAAACGAGGATAACGCTTTTCAGTATCTCGACAGGGATAACTTACTTTACCATCGGTTATCCCTTTTAGCCGCACAAATTTTAGCCATGGCTTTTCAGGAAGTCAGGGCTATCAGAATGGCCTTAGAAAGCCTAGTCAAAGAGCTGTCACGAGAACACCGTTAGCTTAGCGTACGATTTTTTCCGAATTCTGCGGTTCCCCCATGATCACGGTGGCATAGCTGTGTCCCTTGTGCAGGGCAAACTCATCCATCACCAGCCGCCGCACCTCCCCAAGTTCGATGGTGCCCACACTGGTCTGCAAACGGCGCTTGTCGATCTCCTTGATGGTGTGCCAACCGACCCCGGTGAGCTGGCTGACATGGCGGATGGGGAGGTACTGAACGAGCGCTTCAATCCAGCACTGCATGCGCCGGGTGAGGCGGGAGCCAGAGGGGAGCCAGTCGATATGTTCACTGACGCGACCACAGCGCAGACAGTCGACGCGGCGAACAGGCAGTTGTAACCAGACTTGTCGGTCAAATAGGTCTCGCTCACGCACCCGGCGGATACGTTGGTCGTGGATCAATGGCGTGGGTTGCAGGCATCGGCGACAACGGGGCAAGAAGTCGGCGCGAGGCTCAAGGGTAAACAGGGTGTGATGGTTGGCAGAAAGCGCTTGGGCGATGACGGTATAACCTGGCCAGAAGGAGGCAATATCAATATGATGCACGGCGACAGCAGGGTGATGGTGGTGGTGTGTTTGGAGACAGCCAGTTTACCAGCACCCTGTCTGTCAACTTCCACTTCCCCAAGATCCCGCGAAGAACCTTTTTTGTTGCCTGGTGAATGTCACGTCATACGGCAATAGTTCAATGAGTAATAGCTGTATGCCATCAGACAAGAAGTTGAATGACATTATCTATCACCTCTTTGGCTTCTCTACATCCCTGAGCCACTCGTTGTGCACAGTGAGGGGACCTGTCTGTGTGATGCCTTGTTACAAGCCGATGCTTGCACGTAAAGCAGAAGGGAGGGTGTGCAACGTGCCTATGTTCCTCACCAGAAATGATGAGAGTGAAGAGCGCCACAGGTTGCCCTATGTCTGGCATTCCCGTTCAACCTGGGTTGTCTCAGCCACCACTGAACACACCGACTGTGCTACCAAAGGGGAACGCTGCCAGACGGTTTGCCAATGGCTTCATATGCTGTCAATGCACGGACCCTGTCGACAAAGCAGAGCATGTCGTGATGCTTTGACAGAGATGAATTCTCTGTCTGGTGTGTTATTCACGTCTTGTTTGGACTGTGTGTGGTCGCTGAACATCGGGAAAGCGGCGGATATCGAAGAATGGGCAGGGGGGAGAGCAAGGCGATGTCAGCCCAAAAAAAGAGATAAAAAAAGAGCCACACGATGTGTGGCTCTTTATTCAGACTAACGAGTCTGCTCAGGGGCGACCGGCCGGGCTGGTTGCCACGTTGCTGGCAGCGGTGCTGCCACCGTGGCGACCGGAGGTCACGACTTCGCTGCGTACCAGGGGAGCGTACTCCACGGGTTCACGGGGTGTCGGGGCAGGAGCCGCAGCCGGCGTTGCCATGGGGGCATAAGCCTTGCGGGCACGGGCCAATACACCGGCACCCTTGCTGACCTTCACTTCGGGGCTGGTTGCTGGCTCGGTTTGCACCACTGCAGCCGGCATCTCGACGACCTTCGCCTCGGCGGTGGCCGTCTCCTCAGCGATCACGACAGGTGCCGCTTCAGCAACCGGTGCAACCTCTTCTGGGATGGCCTCCATTTGCTGGGTCTGCTCGACAGCGTCGATCAAGGCTACAGGTTCGTCATGAGAGGCGGTGTCGACGATAGGTTCGACCATCTCGGGTTCGACAACTGCCACTTCGGCGGCGGGTTCAGCGTCTGCTTGCGCAGCCTGTTCAACTTCGTCAGTGGAGGGCGCGTCCACTGCCTGGGCTGCCAGTGCTTGCTCTGCCGCTTCCTCAGCAACGGCTTCAGCCACCACGTGCTCGGTCAGAGCGGCGGAGGCCTGCAGGGCTGCTGCAACCGCTTCTGCGCTCGGAATGGTGATGACAGGCACAACCGGTTCTTCCACCTTCACCTGAGCCGCATCGGCCTGGGCCGCGGTAGTCAGCTGCACTTCACCTTGTGCTTCGTCTTCACGCTGGCCACGAGCCTCTTCGTTGATGCGCTTGCGACGTTGCCCTTCGATGCGCTGATTGCGCGGGGTACGGCGGGAACGACGCTGACCTTCGCCTTGCTCTTCTTGCTGCTCAGCGGCGGCTTGCACGTCGGCGACATCGATGATTTGCTCGTCAGTCGGCAGGGCAGGGGTGTCGGTCGCGGCGACATCGACACGGATCTGCTTGCGCAGTTGGCGACGTTCGCGGCGCTCGGCCACTTTTTGCTCTTTTTCCTGACGCGGTTCAGCGCTGGCGACCGCAGTATCAACGGTATCAACCGCCTCGACGATCACCTCGGCACGGGGTTCGCGGGGGGCGCGAGGTTCACGAGCCGGACGCGGGGCACGAGGTTCGCGCTCCTGGCGGGGTTCGCGAGGCTCACGCTCCATGCGCTGCTCGGTGCGCACTTCGCCACGGGGTTCCCGTTCCTGGCGCGGTTCCCGCTCTTGACGAGGCTCACGCTCTTTGCGCGGGCGACGATTGCGATCACTGCTCTCGCGGCTGGCTGCGCCTTCACGCTTCTCGCCGGCCTCGGCATTGCGACTGCCGCGGTTGTCGTCGCGACGACCACGTTGACCACGGCTGCGGGATTCATCGCGCTGGTGACGGTGCCCGTCATCCTTGCGAGCTTCGCGCTGGGCGGCCGGTTTGTCGGCAGGCGCCTTCACCTCGGCCGGAGCCGCATCGGAGGAGGCACCGAACAGGCCGGAGAAGGCCTTGGCCAGCTTGCCAAAGAAGCCGACTTGTTCTG
Organism: Aeromonas sp. ASNIH8; assembly: GCF_002919855.1. NCBI lineage: Bacteria > Pseudomonadati > Pseudomonadota > Gammaproteobacteria > Aeromonadales > Aeromonadaceae > Aeromonas > Aeromonas sp. ASNIH8. Next base: position 4,459 of record NZ_PQLN01000073.1, read on the forward strand.
CAACCGGAGCGGGAGTCGCAACAGGAGCCGGGGCGGCGGGCGCAACCGGCTGAGGAGCCGGGGCAAACCCTTGCAGCAGCGGTTGTTCACGCTCGACTACCTGAGCTTGGCGCGGCTGGTAGACCGGCTTGGCAATCTCGGTTTTGAGCTCGTAGCTGGCCGCTTCTGGGATCTCGTTCTGACGGATGCGGGTCACTTCGTAGTGCGGGGTTTCCAGATGCTGGTTCGGAATGATGTAGACACGCACATCATTGCGCTGTTCCAGATTGGCGATGGAGGTACGCTTCTCGTTGAGCAGATAGGCGGCCACATCGACCGGCACCTGGGCATGCACCTGCTCGGTGTTGTCCTTCATGGCCTCTTCTTCGATGAGACGCAGGATGGACAGGGCGAGGGATTCGTTGTCACGGATGACCCCCTGACCCTGGCAACGGGGGCAGATATGGCTGCTGGACTCGTTGAGGGAGGGACGCAGACGCTGGCGAGACATCTCCAGCAGACCGAAACGGGAGATACGGCCCAGCTGGATACGGGCACGATCCTGATGCACCGCTTCACGCAGACGGTTTTCCACTTCGCGCTGATGGCGAAGCGGGGTCATGTCGATGAAGTCGATGACAATCAGGCCACCTAGGTCACGCAGGCGCAGCTGGCGAGCGATCTCATCGGCCGCTTCCAGGTTGGTCTGCAGGGCGGTCTCTTCGATATCGCAGCCCTTGGTGGCGCGGGAGGAGTTGATATCGATGGAGGTCAGTGCTTCGGTCGGATCGATGACGATGCTGCCGCCGGAGGGCAGGCGCACTTCGCGCTGGAAGGCTGACTCGATCTGGCTCTCGATCTGGAAGTGGTTGAACAGGGCGACATCACCCTTGTAGAGCTTCACGCGATTGAGGAAATCGGGACGGACCAGCTCGATATGTGACTTGGCGCGCTCGAAGATGACCGGGTTGTCGATCAGGATCTCGCCCACATCGCGACGCAGATAGTCACGGATGGCGCGCACGATGACGTTGCTCTCCTGGTGAATGAGCACCGGAGCGGAACGTTGTTGTGACGCCTTATGGATGGAGTCCCAGTGATTGAGCAGAACGTTCAGATCCCACTCCAGCTCTTCCGGGGACTTGCCCACACCGGCGGTGCGCACGATGAGGCCCATGCCGTCCGGTACGGTCAGTCCGCTCAGGGCTTCCTTCAGCTCGGTCCGCTCGTCACCCTCGATGCGACGGGAGATGCCGCCGGCACGGGGGTTGTTCGGCATCAGCACCAGGTAGCTGCCAGCCAGACTGATGAAGGTGGTGAGGGCTGCACCCTTGGTACCACGCTCTTCCTTGTCGATCTGGACAATCACTTCCTGGCCTTCGCGGACCACTTCTTTGATGTTGGGACGACCCTGATAGGAGTAACCGGAGGGGAAGTAATTGCGGGCGATTTCCTTTAACGGCAGGAAACCGTGGCGTTCGGCGCCATAGTCAACAAAAGCAGCTTCGAGACTGGGTTCTACTCGGGTGATTTTGCCCTTGTAAATGTTCGCTTTTTTCTGCTCGTGTCCCGGACTTTCAATATCCAAATCGTAGAGCTGTTGTCCGTCAACCAGCGCTACGCGCAACTCCTCTTCCTGAGTCGCGTTGATTAGCATTCTTTTCATTGAGTTCTCATTATTTTGTCATTTTGATTCCTCCACTGGGTCCTGCCGGCGCCGGCCTCGGGTCTTCAGCATGCTGGGGCAACCTCCCGGTTGGGGTATGCATGAGGCGCAAACTAAGGGCACTCTGGTTCAGCCTTCTCGAGAGGGCGTGAATTAAGGATACCGATGTGGAGACAATTTACGTCGGCTCTGTTTGTGTTCTCCATGCGTTGTACCTCGCACCCGGGAACCGTCATGTTCTTGTATACACGGTGTTTCGGGATTGGGTGGCATACATTTTGGCCACTTAGTACAAGGCTTGAACACAATGACAAAACCTTGTTTATTATCCCATTTAAACCACTTTTATAGCAAGACGCCATTTTTTAACAAAGCATGCAGCCAAGGGCTGTCGGCGGTGTTAAAATCCGCGCCATGACACAGATACATCAACAAGTGCAGCTGCTCACCATCGAAGCTGAGCATGACGGGCAGCGCATCGACAATTTTCTCAAGACTCAGTTAAAGGGCGTCCCCAAGAGCCTGATTTATCGCATCCTTCGAAAAGGGGAGGTGCGGGTCAACAAGAAGCGCATCAAACCGGAATACAAGCTTTGTGCCGGTGACGAGGTGCGGGTGCCCCCCGTGCGTGTGGCCGAGAAGAATGAGTTGCCTTCTGCCAACCTCGGCAGCATCCAGCGTCTGGAGAGCCAGATCCTGTTTGAAGACGACGCCATGATAGTGCTAAACAAGCCGTCCGGCATGGCAGTGCACGGCGGCAGCGGCCTCAGTTTTGGCGTCATCGAAGGGCTGCGTGCTCTGCGCCCCGAAGCCCGTTTCCTCGAACTGGTGCACCGGCTGGATCGCGACACCTCCGGCGTGCTGCTGGTTGCCAAGAAGCGCAGTGCCCTGCGCAGCCTGCACGAGCAGTTGCGGGTCAAGACCATGCGCAAGCAGTATCTGGCGCTGGTGCGCGGCCAGTGGCAACCCCACGTCAAGGTGGTCAATGCGCCACTTCGCAAAAATGATCTGCAATCCGGCGAGCGGGTGGTGCGGGTCAGCAGCGATGGCAAACCTTCCGAGACCCGGTTCCGGATTACCCGTCAGTTTGCCGAGGCCACACTGGTCGAGTGCAGTCCCATCACTGGCCGTACTCACCAGATCCGTGTCCACACCCAGCACGCCGGCCATCCCATCGCCTGCGATGACAAATATGGTGAGGCCGGGTTTGATGAAAAGATGCGAGGGCAGGGGCTAAAGCGTTTGTTCCTGCACGCCTGGAAGCTCACCTTTACTCATCCGGTGGACGACCGGGAGATGCAGGTGGAAGCGCCATTGTCACCGGAGCTTGAGGCGTTCCTCGCCAAGCTGCCACGCTGACAACCATGAAAAACGGGAGCCTTGGCTCCCGTTTTTCATGGCAGAGTTCTTGTTATGGGAGAGCCAGGCCGTGGCGACCCAGGAGATCAACCAAGCCTATCAGGGGAAGACCGACAAGGGCGTTGGGATCACGCCCCTCCAGCGCCTTGAACAAGACGATGCCCATTCCCTCGCACTTGAAGCTGCCGGCACAATCCAGAGGACGTTCGGCCTCCACATAGCGACGGATGGCGGCTTCATCGAGCGAACGAAAATGCACGGTGAAAGGCTCGACGAGCTGCTCGGCATGGCCATTTGCAGCATTGATCACGCACAGCCCGGTGTAAAAGATGACGCGCTTGCCTTGTGCCCGCAGCAACTGCTCGACCGCCTTCTCCACCGTGCCGGGTTTGCCGAGGATCTGCCCGTCACAGACGCACACCTGATCTGAACCGATGATCAATCCTTGATCACGGTCAGCGGCAACGGCATTCGCCTTGGCAAACGCCAATCTGCTGACCAGAGCTTCTGCGGTCTCCCCGTGTCGCGCCGTCTCATCGACTTGAGGCGCAGCACAGTGAAATGGCTGACCGAGTTTTTCCAGCAAGGTCTTGCGGTAGGACGAGGTGGACGCGAGGATCAAGGAAGGCTGCATGTTTTGATGATATCCATTTATAAATCAATTGGTTGATTCTATCTGTGCAGATGGGGCCACGCAAACAGGAGATGTCTACAGCGGGACTCGCCTAATTAGCGGGAAGCATGCATGCTGAGGAAACCACAGCACAAACACAAGAGATCGGAATTGAGCGTGATGACACGATATGCGGCCTTGGTCATGGCACTGATCTCCTTCGCCAGCTGGGCAGGGACATGGCAACTTCGCCAGGGGGATGAGGGGGTGATGCTTTGGACCCAGCCACATCCTCCGACCTCTTTTCAGGCCTTACGTCTGGAGATGCGCGTGAATGCCGATCCTGGCGCGCTGATCACGGTACTGCGCAACACGGTGCGCCATTAAGAGTGGTTGCCCCAGAGCCGTGAAGTCAGGGTGCTGGCCAGATCTGGTCCCGACGATGATCTGGTCTATACCCGCCTGGCGTCTCCCTGGCCGGTGCAAGACAGGGAGCTCATCACCCGCTCCCATTTGAGTCGACGCATCGATTGCGGCCTGACTCTCGAGGTGTGGGCAGAGCCGAATGCCCTGCCATTGCATGCAGGGCTGTTCCGGATCCAGGAAAGCGCTGGACGGTGGGAGGCGCTACCCCAACGGGATGGCAGCACACTCGTTCGGCTCGAAACCTATACCAACCCGGGCAACATCTTGCCGGGCTGGCTGGTCAATCCCATTGCCATCAAGGCTGCCGTGGGCAGTTTCAAAGCCATACGCAGACTGATGGAAGCCGAGCCCAGAGTGGCTGCGACACCAGGCCTGCTGGGGAGAGACCCGCGCTGTTCTGCCACCTGATGAGACACCAAGGAGCACATCCGGTGGACAGACAGGAGAGGGGAACAGGATCCTGTGCCAGATCCTGCACGATATGGCATAATCGGCCACCGATGAGCACAAGTTCCTCTTGCAGGGGCCTGTGAAGGTAAAATCATCGGCGGTAAGGACTTTTTCCTTTGACTATCCCTTGTTGGACCTATAATATTCGCGCCCTATGCAAAAGGTGAAGTTGCCCGTTAAGGTTGATCCAGTCCGTAATGCCTTGAAGCTACTCGATTATGTCGGGATAGTGGAAAAGTCGCAGATGCCCAGGCTGGAGGAATCAACCGAAGGCTTGCGAAGTGATGTGGATGTCACACTGCACTTTGGCAAAGATGTCCAGAAGTTGACCGTTATGAAAGGCACTGCCCATGCCAAGGTCGACCTGGTTTGCCAGCGTTGTGGTGAGACGTTTGAACACCTTTGTGAAGCTAGTTTTATTTACACTCCGCTGTTCGAAAGAACAAACGAGGAAGAACTGCCGGAAGCTTATGAGCCCATTGAGTTGGACGAAAACGGCGAGATAGATCTTCATCAAATCCTGGAGGATGAACTCATCCTCTCGTTGCCTCAGGTAGCCATGCATCCGGTGGATGTGTGTCCCAGAGGAAACATGGAGATGACCTGGGGTGAAATCGAACCTGCTGATGAGCGGCCGAATCCCTTTGCAGTTCTTGAAGCGCTCAAACGTAAGTGAATTTTAGGAGTTAGCCTACCATGGCCGTACAACAGAACCGTAAAACCCGCGCCAAGCGTGGCATGCGTCGTTCCCACGATGCGCTGACCACCGCTGCCCTGACTGTTGATCAGACCAGTGGCGAAATTCATCGTCGTCACCACGTGACTGCCGATGGTTTCTACCGCGGTAAAAAGGTAATCGCTTAAGGATTGCCTTTGTCTACGCAAACTGTCGCGCTAGACATAATGGGGGGAGATATCGGCCCCTCGGAAACAGTGCCTGCCGCCGTGCAGGCACTGTCTCTTCTACCCCAGCTAAAACTTGTTCTGGTCGGTGATCAACACCAGACCGCCTCTCTTCTGCAGCAACATGGCTTGCTCAACCACCCTCGCGTTCGTCTCGTGCATGCCTCCCAGGTCGTGGGCATGGGCGAAAAGCCTATCGTGGCGCTGCGTACCCTGAAAGACTCCTCCATGCGCGTGACCCTGGATCTGGTCAAGAGCGGCGCTGCCGATGCCTGTGTCAGTGCAGGCAACACCGGTGCCTTGATGGCCATGGCCAAGTGCGTGCTCAAATCCTTGCCCGGTGTTGACCGGCCAGCCCTCATCAAGGCGCTGCCCACATTGAGTGGAAAGCGGACCGTGATGCTGGATCTGGGTGCGAACGTGAGCTGCGATGCCGACACCCTGCTGCAATTTGCCGTGATGGGCGCCGTAGTCGCAGAGAAGGTGGAGGGGATACCTTCACCCAGAGTGGCACTGCTCAACGTAGGGGAGGAGGAGATCAAGGGCAACGACCTGGTGCGCCACAGCGCCGAGTTGCTGCGCCAATGCTCCGCCCTAAATTTTGTCGGTTTCATTGAGGGGGACAGGATCTTCAGCGGCGAGTGCGACGTGATCGTCTGCGACGGTTTCGTGGGCAACGTGGCGCTCAAGACCGCGGAGGGGGTGGTGCGGATGATGGCCGAACTGGCCGGATATCCGCGCAAAAAACGCAGTTTTCTTGGTCGACTCGCCGGATTTATGTTCAAACGGCGTTTCTCTTACCTGAACCCCGACCAGTATAATGGCGCGAGTCTGTTAGGATTGCGCGGCATTGTGGTAAAAAGCCATGGGCGGGCCGAGCGCCGCGCTCTGTGTCATGCGATTCTGCTGGCCGCACAAGAAGCCAGACATCAACTTCCATTGCAAATTGCAGATCGCCTTGAATCTGTCTTTTCCGACAGGGATTTATAAAACTCTATGCATAGCAAAATTCTGGGTACTGGCAGTTATCTGCCGAGTTCGGTTCGTACCAACGCCGATCTTGAACAGATGGTTGAAACCAGTGACGAATGGATCGTGGAACGCACCGGGATCCGTGAACGCCGTATCGCCGGAGCCGACGAAACCGTCGCGACCCTTTCTCATCAGGCGGCCTTGCGTGCGCTTGATGCGGCAGGTCTGACTGCCGCCGATCTGGACATGATAGTGCTGGCCACTACCAGCGCAGAGAATGCCTTCCCAGCTGCTGCCTGTGAACTGCAGGGGCTGCTTGACGTACCGGGGATCCCGGCGTTTGACGTAGCCGCCGCCTGTGCCGGCTTTACATATGCTCTCGCCATCGCCGATCAGTTCGTCAAATCCGGCGCTGCTCGCCACGTGCTGGTTGTCGGTGCGGACGTGCTGTCACGCATGTGCGATCCCGAGGATCGCGGCACCATCATCCTGTTCGGGGATGGGGCAGGGGCCGTGGTCATCGGTGCCAGCGACACTCCTGGGATCCTCTCCACCCATCTGCATGCCGATGGCCGTTATGGCGAGCTGCTCAAACTGCCGCAGCCCCGTCGCGGCATGCCGGGTGCTGAGCTCGAAGCCTACATGTACATGAAGGGCAACGATGTCTTCAAGGTGGCGGTGACACGCCTTAGCGAGATCGTGACCGAAACCCTGGCTGCGGCCAACGTCGAGCCGAGCGAGCTGGACTGGCTGGTGCCCCATCAAGCCAACTTCCGCATCATCAATGCCACCGCGAAGAAACTCGGCATGGGGCTCGACAAGGTGATCCTGACCCTGGATCGTCATGGCAATACCTCCGCGGCCTCCGTGCCCATCGCCTTCGATGAAGGGGTGCGCGATGGTCGCATCAAACCCGGCCAGCTGGTCCTGCTGGAAGCCTTCGGCGGCGGTTTTGCCTGGGGCTCTGCGCTGGTTCGCCTCTGATACCGAGCGGTGCCCGGTCCTCGGGCGCCCGCTTACCGAATTCGTCTTACCTTAAAGGAATCAATGATGACCCGATTTGCCATTGCCTTCCCGGGACAAGGCTCCCAGAGCGTCGGCATGCTGGCCGAGCTGGCCGAGCAACACGCCGTGATTAAAGAGACCTTCGCCGAGGCGAGCCAGGTGCTGGGTTATGACCTGTTTGCCCTGGTTATGGCAGGCCCGGCCGAGGATCTCAACAAGACCTGGCGTACCCAGCCAGCGCTGTTGACCGCCTCCGTCGCGCTGTGGCGCCTGTGGCAACAACAAGGCGGGGCAACCCCTGCCGTGATGGCCGGCCACAGCCTGGGGGAATACTCCGCTCTGGTGTGCAGCGGCGCGCTGGCGTTTGCCGATGCCGTCAAACTGGTCGAGCTGCGTGGTCTGGCCATGCAGGAAGCCGTACCGGAAGGCACTGGCGCCATGGCTGCCATCATCGGTCTGGACAACGAGAGCATCGCTGCCAACTGTGAGAAAGCGGCCCAGGGGCAGGTGGTCTCTCCGGTCAACTTCAACTCTCCGGGCCAGGTGGTCATCGCCGGCCACAAAGAGGCGGTCGAGCGTGCCAACGTGCTGATGAAAGAGTCAGGTGCCAAACGTGCTCTGCCGCTGCCGGTCTCCGTGCCCTCCCACTGCGCCCTGATGAAGCCTGCCGCAGAAAAGCTGGCCGCCGCCCTGGATGGGATCGAGATCAAGGTTCCTGCCATCGCCGTCATCAATAATGTCGACGTCTCTTGTGAGCAGGATCCTGCCGCCATCAAGCAAGCCCTGGTGCGTCAGCTGTTCAGCCCGGTTCGCTGGACTGAAACGGTAGAGCGCATGGCAAACGACGGTGTAACCCTCGAAATCGAGATGGGCCCGGGCAAGGTGTTGACCGGCTTGGCCAAGCGTATCGATGCGCGAGTGGAAGGTATTCACGCCAACGACGCCGCCTCGTTCGAGCAGGCGCTGGCCCAGATCAAGTAAACAGGAGCAAGTCATGAGTTTTACCGATAAGGTTGTGTTGGTCACTGGCGCCAGCCGTGGCATTGGTCGTGCGATTGCGGAGACGTTTGCTGCTCGTGGCGCCAAAGTCGTGGGGACCGCGACCAGCGAGAGCGGTGCCGAGGCGATCAGTGCTTACCTGGGTGAGCAAGGCTGCGGCATGGCACTGAACGTGACCAGTCAGGAATCCATCGAAACCGTCTTCGCCGCCATCAAGGCGCGTTTTGGCAACATCGACATCCTGATCAACAACGCCGGCATCACCCGCGACAACCTGCTGATGCGGATGAAGGATGACGAGTGGAACGAGATCATCGACACCAATCTCACCTCCCTGTACCGTCTGAGCAAGCCAGTATTGCGAGCCATGATGAAGAAGCGCAACGGTCGCATCATCAGCATCGGTTCCGTGGTCGGTACCATGGGCAACGCCGGTCAGGTCAACTATGCTGCTGCCAAGGCGGGTCTGGTTGGCTTTACCAAGTCGCTGGCCCGTGAAGTGGCATCTCGTGGCATCACGGTGAATGCGGTTGCTCCCGGTTTCATCGAGACCGACATGACCAAGGCGCTCAATGAAGAGCAGCGCGCCGGCATCATGAATCAGGTGCCTGCCGCCCGTTTGGGCGATCCGAAAGAAATTGCTGCCGCTGTGGTATTCTTGGCATCGGATGATGCCGCCTATATTACCGGCGAAACCCTGCATGTTAATGGCGGGATGTACATGGTGTAATCAATTTGTCGTGAGTTCTGTTCAAATTTGCGATAATACGCCGAAGTTTGGCACATTTCGTGGTTTGACCAGCGGCAAGTCACTTGCAAACTCACGTCAATTGAATACACTACCCCAACCAGACGCAATAGCGTATTTTTAAAGGAAAATTCAGGTCATGAGCAACATCGAAGAACGCGTAAAGAAAATCATCATCGAACAACTGGGTGTTAAAGAAGAAGACGTGAAGAACGCTGCCTCCTTCGTCGACGACCTGGGCGCTGACTCTTTGGATACCGTTGAACTGGTAATGGCGCTGGAAGAAGAATTCGATACCGAAATTCCTGATGAAGAAGCCGAGAAGATCACCACTGTTCAAGCGGCTATCGACTACATCACCGCTAATCAGGAATAAGTTCCTGTTCTGAAAGAAGCGGCCCAAGGGCCGCTTCTTTTATGTTTACCCCTTTCAAAACACCTCTCGGAGACTACCTCAGTGTCAAAACGCAGAGTCGTGGTGACCGGCTTGGGGATGCTTTCCCCGGTAGGCAACACTGCTGAATCCAGCTGGCAAGCCCTGCTCAACGGGCAGAGCGGCATTTCCCTCATCGACCACTTTGATGCAAGCGAGTTCGCAACCCGTTTCGCAGGCCTGGTCAAGGATTTCGACCCCGAAGAGTTCGGCATCAACCGCAAAGAAGCCCGCAAGATGGATCTCTTCATCCAGTATGGCGTGGCGGCGGGTGTTCAGGCCCTGGAAGATTCCGGCCTGATCATCAACGAAGAGAACGCGGAGCGGGTAGGCGTTGCCATCGGCTCCGGTATCGGCGGTCTGGGTCTGATTGAGCAGAACCACAGCAGCCTCATCAATGGCGGCCCCCGCAAGCTGAGCCCTTTCTTCGTTCCGTCCACCATCATCAATATGGTGTCCGGTCATCTTTCCATCATGAAAGGCATGCAGGGCCCGAACATCGCCGTGACAACCGCCTGTACCACGGGTACCCATGCCATCGGCATGGCTGGCCGGATGATCGCCTATGGCGATGCGGACGTGATGGTCGCCGGTGGTGCCGAGAAAGCCTCCACCCCCATGGGCATGGGCGGCTTTGCCGCTGCCAAGGCGCTCTCCACCCGCAATGACGAACCACAGAAGGCGAGCCGCCCCTGGGACAAGGATCGCGACGGTTTCGTGCTGGGCGACGGTGCCGGCGTACTGGTGCTGGAAGAGTATGAACATGCCAAGGCTCGCGGCGCCAAGATCTATGCCGAGCTGGTCGGCTTTGGCATGAGCGGGGATGCCTATCACATGACGGCCCCTCCCTCGGACGGCGATGGTGGCGCACGCGCCATGAAGAACGCCATCAAGGATGCTGGCATTGCACCCGAGCAGATCGGTTACATCAATGCCCACGGTACCTCCACCCCCCTTGGGGATGTGGCAGAGCTGCGCGGCATGAAGAAGGTGTTTGGTGAACATGCCAGCGCCCTGATGGTCAGCTCCACCAAGTCCATGACAGGCCACCTGTTGGGTGCGGCTGGCGCCATCGAGGCGATCATCACCGTGCTCTCTCTGCGTGACCAGATGGTGCCTCCTACCATCAACCTGGACAACCCGGATGATGAGTGCGACCTGGATCTGGTGCCGCATGTTGCCAAGGCCGGCAGCTTCGAATATGCCCTCTCCAATTCCTTCGGTTTTGGCGGCACCAATGGCTCCCTGATCTTCAAACGCGTATAATTCGCTCTGGGCGAATGATAAGGCCCGATACGGTAGTATCGGGCCTTTTTTATCGGAGGGATCCCCTTGCTGATTAATGGAATACCCACAGAAACACTGTCAGCCAGGGATCGTGGACTGGCATACGGTGATGGTCATTTCACCACCATGCTGGTGAGGGAAGGGAAGGTACTCTGGTGGCAGGACCATCTGGCCCGGCTGCAACATGCCAACGCCCGGCTTGGTTTTGGCGAGCACTCCTGGGACCTGCTTGCCGACGAGGCGGCGCAGCTGGCTTCTGGGCAGACACAGGCTGTCGTCAAGATAATGCTGACCCGGGGCGCCGGTGGGCGGGGATATGACGGCGCAGGCTGTGACACGCCCACTCGCATCGTCTCTTTGGCACCTTATCCTGAGCATTATCATGATTGGCAGCAAACCGGTATCAATGCCCTGGTATGCCAGCAGCAGCTTGGGGACAGTCCCATGCTCGCCGGTCTCAAGACGCTGGGGCGCCTCGAACAAGTGATGCTGAAGCGCGAACTTGCTGCGCGTGGCGGGGTCGAAGGTATAGTCTTGAACAGCCGGGGATTTCTGGTAGAAGGGGTCAGCGCGAATCTGTTTTGGCGTCGTGGTAGGACGGTGTTCACACCGGATCTCACCCGCGCCGGGATCGATGGCATCATGCGCAAGCGCGTGATGACGATGCTTAAACAGATGGGCATTGAACTGCGTGTCGTAGAGGCTCCATTGGAGTCACTCTGGCAGGCGGAAGAGGTCTGGCTGACCAATACCCTGATGGGGATTGTCCCGGTCACCAGCATCGGGGATATGCACTATCCCAGTCCGGTATTGATTCGCCGTTTACAGGAGCGCTTGGTCATTGAAGTTTAATCGGCTTTACACCCTGCTCGCGGGGGCGGCACTCTCTGTCGCCGTTGCCGGAGGGTACGTTTATCACAAGTGGCAACAGGTGGAGACGCTCACCAACAAGGGGCCAACACGCCTCTTTACCGTCGAAAAAGGCGCCCATGCGGCGCGCCTGATTGCCGAACTGGGGGAGGGGGAAACCAGCCCCTGGGCGGTGCGCCTCTGGTTGCGCGGTCATCCCGAACTGGTGGCCATCAAGTCCGGCACCTATGAAATCAAGGAAGGGGCGCCGCTCAAGGAGACCCTCTCTCTCTTTGCTTCCGGCAAGGAGTTTCACTTCAGCCTGACCTTTGTCGAAGGGTCCCGTTTTGAGGATTGGCTGAAGCAACTTTCCAGCGCCCCCTATCTGGAGCGCCTGACTCTGGAGCAGAGCGAAACCGAACTGGCTCAGGAACTCGGCATCGAAAACGGCAAGCTGGAGGGGTGGTTCCTGCCGGAAACCTACGCCTATACCACTCATGCCAGCGATCTCTCCATCCTGCGTCGCGCCTATCAGGACATGAAAACGTTCCTGGAGGCTTCCTGGGAGAAGCGTCAGGCCAATCTGCCCTACAAGACACCCTATGAGGCGCTCATCATGGCCTCCATCATCGAAAAAGAGACGGGCCAACCGGATGAACGAGCCCAGATTGCTTCTGTGTTCGTCAACCGTCTACGCCTTGGCATGAAGTTGCAGACCGACCCTACCGTCATCTACGGGGTGAAGGAGAGGTACGATGGCAACATTCGCCGCAGCGATCTGACCGACGTGAACCCCTACAACACCTATGTGATCGACGGCCTGCCTCCGACGCCCATCGCCATGCCGGGCAAGGCCTCCATCGAGGCGGCGCTCAACCCCAAATCGACCGACTATCTCTACTTCGTTGCCAAGGGGGGCGGTGCCCACTACTTCTCCAAGACCCTCGATGAACACAATCGGGCGGTACGTGAATACATATTGAAGAAACCCTAATGTCTAAATTTATCGTGATTGAAGGATTGGAAGGGGCAGGGAAGAGCTCTGCGGTGCGCTATGTGACCGACTATCTGCAAGCCCACGGAGTGGCGCGGATCGAGTGCACCCGGGAGCCAGGAGGTACGCCGCTGGCGGAACGCATGCGGGCCATCGTCAAGGAAGTGCACGACGAGCGCCTGACCGTCGAGGCCGAGCTGCTGTTGATGTACGCCTCCCGGGTACAACTGGTGGAGACCCGGATCAAGCCTGCCCTGGCAGACGGCATCTGGGTAGTGGGCGATCGCCATGATCTCTCCTCCCAGGCCTATCAGGGGGGTGGCCGCGGCATCGATGCGAACCTCATCGGCGCCATCAAACGGGCGGTCCTCGGGGATTTCAAGCCGGATCTGACCCTTTATCTCGACATTGATCCTGCCATCGGCCTGCAACGGGCCCGCCATCGCGGCGAGCTGGACAGGATTGAGCTGGAGCAGATCGGTTTCTTTGAACGTACCCGCCAGCGTTACCTCGAGTTGGCGGCCGCCGATGATTCCATCCAGGTCATCGATGCCGGGTTGCCCCCGGAGCAAGTCAAAGCCGCCATCGAGGCAGCCCTTGAGCATTATCTGGCAAGCGAGGGGCTATGTATCCCTGGCTGATCCCGGATTGGCATGCCCTGAGCGAGACGGCCCGGGCCGGACGGCTCGGGCACGCCTGGTTGCTGCTAGGAGATCCTGGTCTTGGCAAGGAGCAGCTTGCAGAGCGACTGGCGCGACTGCACCTGTGTCAGCATCCACAACGAGGTGAGCCCTGCGGTCAGTGCCACTCCTGCCAACTGTTTGAGAAGGGGCATCACCCGGATTTTGGCACCCTGGGGCCCGAGGGCAAGACCATAGGTGTCGAAGCCATCCGGGAGATTTGCAGCCGCCTCCAGAACACATCCCAGCTTGGTCGCGGCAAGGTGGTGATCATTCAGGAGGCGGAGCGCATGACGGAGTCCGCCGCCAATGCTTTGCTGAAGACGCTGGAAGAGCCGGCTGGCGACAGTCTGCTGCTGCTCATCGCATCCCGGGTATCTCGCCTGCTCCCCACCATCTTGAGCCGTTGTCACAAACATGTCTGCCAGCTTCCCTCTGAGGGGGAGACCCTTGCCTGGCTCGCCGAGCAGGGCCATCAGGCCACCCAGGCCCAGGTGCGGATCTGCCAGGGTGCGCCGCTGCGGGTGCTGAGCTATATCGAAGCACAGCAAGATGATGCCAGACGGGCATTGCTCGACGGATTTGTCTCGCTGGCATCGGCACCCACCCGTGCGGCGAATGTCTGCGCCCAGTTGGCCGAGGATAATCAGGTCCGGCTGCACTGGTTGCAGCTCTTCTTGTGCGATGCCCTCAAGCTTCAGGCTGGCTGCGGCCATCATCAACTGGCGATGCCGGATCTTGCATCACTCAGCCAGCAACTGGCTGAGAGACACTCCAGCGAACGGCTCCTGGAAGCTGAACAGCAGCTGGTTGTGCTGAAAGAGGCTTGTCAGCCAGGGCAGCTTTCCAATCCCACCATCCATTTGATGAACTGGCTCAATAGCTGGTTATAAACAAGGTTGTCTATGTTACTCGTTGATTCCCATTGCCATCTCGATCGCTTGAGTTATGGCTCCAAGCAGACCGACATGGCCGATGTACTGGCCAAGGCGGCGCAGCAGAGCGTGGGATATTTTCTCTGTGTGAGTGTGACCCAGGCCCAGTTCCCGACCATGATGGAGGCCATCGCTCCCTATCCCCAGGTGTTTGCCTCCTGCGGTGTTCACCCGCTCAATCAGGATCCCGGGGTGGATGCTGCCTTGCTGCTGACTCAGGCGGCCGATGAGAAAGTGGTGGCCATCGGCGAAACCGGGCTCGACTACTTCTATTCACCGGAAAACAAGGATGTACAGCAAGCCTCTTTCCGCGAACATATCCGGGTAGCCCGGGCACTGAACAAACCGCTCATCATCCACACCCGGGATGCCCAGGAAGACACGCTGCGGATCATGCGAGAGGAGGGGGCCGAACAGGTGGGCGGAGTGCTGCACTGCTTCACCGAGTCCCTCGAAATGGCCGAGGCCGCGATGGCAATGGGGTTCTATATTTCCATCTCGGGGATAGCCACCTTCAAGAACGCCTCAGCCCTGCAGGCAGTGGTCAAGGCGTTGCCCCTGGAGCGACTGCTGGTTGAAACCGACTCTCCCTATCTGGCACCGGTTCCGCACCGGGGGAGGGAGAACGAGCCGGCCTTTGTTCGCGACGTTGCCCAATTTATCGCGGATCTTCGCCAGATTCCGCTCGCTGAATTGGCGGAGGCCACCAGCCACAATTTCTTCGAATTGTTCAAGTTGGCAAAGCGATAACAGACAACGCCCCGCATAGCGGGGCGTTTTACTATGACAATCTGCACTATCACGATCCATCCAAAAACAATCATGCCAAGTTGTTATCTCTCACTTTATGTGGTGGGTGCTGACGAGATCAAATCGCCAGCACCTGATAAAACGGAGCAGGGGTGACAGAGTGCTTGAGGAATAAATGAGGGAGCTGATATGGGTTAAAAGCACTCTTCATAAGTATCGATAATATTCATTATCGATACTTGATAGATCTGGAAGATCCTGTAAGATCCACCGAAACTCCGCTTTAAATCATAGAGTTAAGTGAACTACCCACGCCTTCAAAACCCAGTTCAGCAATCCTTGCAGAGCGTCTTCGATCCTCAGCTGAACAGCCGGGCAAGACGCTTTCTGCGCAGCGCCAAAGCCGACTCCACCCTCAATGCCTATCAGGCAGATACCCGCATCTTTGTCTCCTGGTGCCAACTCCACGGGCTGGATCCCTTGCAGACAACACACCACGACATCATGAATTTTCTTGCGGATCAGGCCGATGGCGTCCTGGCCAACTGGGTCTGGCTGGACAAGGAAGAAGGAAAGGGGGAACTTCGCAACGGGGAACCTCGCAAACCGGCCACCCTGGTAAGACGGCTTGCCGGCATTCGCTATGCCTTCAAGCAGAAGGGGATCCACCCCATGCCGACCGAGCATGCGGAGATAAAGGAGATGATGCGGGGCATAGTACGGCTCGGTGATAACCGCAAACGCAAAACGGGGGCGCTGACCCTGAAACCACTGGCCTGCGTGCTGGACGAGATAGACACCAGCAACCTGGCGGGACTTCGGGATTACACCCTGTTGCTCCTGATGTTCAGTGGCGCCTTGCGCCGATCGGAAGCGGCCAGGATCGAGGTGGATGACGTGCAGTTTGTGGGGCAGGGGATACGCCTTCGTCTCAAACCAAGCAAACATCAGCTCCATGAATCGGAGATAGCACTCATTCCGGGCATCCGGTATTGCCCAGTGTCTGCATTGCAACAATGGCTGAAAAAAAGCCGGATTGCTGAGGGCCCCCTGTTTCGCCGGATGAATCGCTGGGGACAGCTGATGGCAGACCCCCTGGGGCCGCAAGGTATCAACCTGATGATCAAGCGGCGAACCGGCCAGGCCATCGACGATCTCCACGTCAGTGGCCACAGTTTGCGGCGGGGGTTCATCACCTCTGCGGTGACGGCGGGCAAACCGATGAACAAGATCATCGAGGTGACCCGACACAAGGACATGCGCACCTTGCAGGAATATTTCGATGATGCACACAAGTTCTCGGATCACGCCCTGGATGGGTTGTTATAGAAAACCGCGCCTCTCCATTTTTTATGTTAAATGATATCCTGTTGATCTGGTGATATATTCATGTCGTCCTCCACAGACATCATGACGGTGGGGGAGTCGTAATCCGATTTACTTTCGTAGAAGATGCCAACGAAAAATGAGAGATAACATTCGCGACAATGATGTGTCAGAGGGTTATGGCAGCCAGGAATTGAAAAAAAGCGCTGCGCAAGAGAATGCCGAACGGCAGCGCCAGCACGTGAAGCGCAAGCAGGAAACCCACAGCCGGTTGCAATGCTGGATAAGCAATCGTCATGCAGAGCGGTTGGCCATGCTGGGGCAACAACTGGAAGACAGTCAGGCCTCCATCATCGAGCAGGCGATCGATCTGCTCTATCAGCACGAACTGCAACAAACGACCAACGCGCAGCAGAGCGATCTCCCCGAGTCGGCAGACATGCTCGAATAGACGATGGTATCGTGCCGGCATGGTTGAAAAAGGAAGACAAAAAAAGCCAGGTACGAATTCCTTGTACCTGGCATAGGGGAATTGGCTCCTTGCAGAGCCGTGCGCTAACTGGTATGCGGATAGCCTTAAGCTTAGACAAGGCTCTAGGCATTTCAAGAACCGGATAAAAGTTCAACCAGAGTGCAATGCTGTTCACTTAAGCGGAGCCGCATTGCGATTTACCGGAAAACGGGTCTTTGATATCTTCACCGCCCTGGGTCTCGATGGCTTGGGGCGTTTTTCTATGAACATGACGCCTATGCAGCCCCGCAACTCCGCCAACCTCCGTGGCGTATGGGCTGGCGATAACGCGCCCGCCATCACTGCCATCTGGTTCGCGATGAAATGACAGGCAAACTTAAAGCTCACCTCATTGGGCGCTCGCTGATGGGCTACGGCGGCCTGGCTGGCCTCCCGCCTGACCAGATTGTATCCAAGCAGCAATCCCCACAGCTCCTGATAGACCAAGTCCACTTTCTTGCTTCTCAGCGTGATGGCGTTGTCCA